>NZ_JANSIZ010000107.1:0-5832 GCF_047462315.1 Synechococcus sp. H60.2
TACATCCAGAATCAGTCAGAGGGTGCTATCCATCCCCACCGTATAGACGGTGGGGAATTCCGCACCTTACGTTAAATCAATGGGGGTGTTGGGCGGAGTGAGGCGGATTGCCCGCAACACTTGCTCTGAGTCCTCGATGCTGATGTAGCGGGAAACCGGGATCCCCAAAAAACTGATTGACTCCTGGCGGTGGATGAGCAAAATGACCCGGCTGCCCCGCTTTTGCTCCAACTCCCGGATCGCCAACAGACGGCGAAACTCCTGGGCACGACGGTTCAAAAGGGGCTGCAATGAGCTGAAGATCAGAAAGAGCCAGAACAGGCTGCCCCAGTCCACCTTCCCACCTCCTCCCTTGCGTGGGATCCGCTTGCCTCAGCATTACAGCATCAAGCATAGCGAGCCTCGGCCCTGCCTCTGATGAACCTTAGGGGTCAACCTCAGAGGGGGCAAACCAGCGATCCAGAGTCTGTAGCAGATCGGGAACCGAGGTCTGCGCGATCCAAGCCTGGATGTAGGCCCGTTGCTCCGCCAAGTTCTCAAGGCGGCCCAGCTTTTGCATGGCCGCGAGGCGGCTCTCTGCCTCGGCGCGATTGGTCTGCAGATCCAGCCGTTGATCGGGGGTGAGGGGATACTCTGTCTGGGCCAACAGGTGATCGGCCACCATCAGGAACACCAGAGGCCCCGCCAGCTCCACCTGAGGCTCGGTTTCCCCCTCAACCTCGGTGGCGCCCAGAGCCCCCCAATCCTCGAGATCTTGAGCCAGATCCTGGCCCAGTTGCAGCAGCTCCTCCGTCGAGACAGCCTGCAGCGCCCTCTCGGCAACAGCCCGCAGCGGCTCTAGGGAAACCCCATGGCTGGTGGCTAGTTCGGCCAGGGCCTGTTCCCACTGGGCTCGTTGCGCCTGCAGCACCGCTTGTTCTGCAGGGGAAAAATCCAGCCGCTCCAGCAGCACCTGCAGTGTCACCGCTCCCAGCAGCAGCGGCGGAAAGCGCAACAGAGTAGAGGCGGATCCTGCCTGGTTCAGGAAAGCCTCCAAATCGGGGCCGGATCCCGCGTCCAACAAATCCTGCAGGTAGGCCAGCACCTGCGGCAGCGAGGTCAACCTCAGAATCCCTCGCACCTGCGCCCGCAACTCTGCCGGGATCCCAAGGGACTGCAACTGAGCTTCAGCTCGCCCCCGCGCTTCCGCGATCACCTCCGGCAAATCCGCCGTCGCCTGACCAGCCTGTAACAGGGCCTGGCTGGAGTCCTGCAGCAAGCTGGCCGCCTCCACAAACAGCAGCAACTGAGGGATCCGCAGCGTCGGCAAGACCATCTCAATCGGCCTCTTCGCCAAGCTGGGGATCAGCAAGGGATGGCGTTGTTGCCAACTCGGCTGAGGCCCCCTCAGGAGCGGGCTTGTGCCAGTGGAGGCCAATCAGCGCGTCGTAGACAAAGCTCCAAAACTCGCCCTTCTGCCAAATGCCCAGCGTCTGGTGGCAGTTGCGCGCATCCAACTCCGGCTTAGCCACCCAGTAGGCCGCCTGATACTTGTACCAAGGAACCGAGGGCCAGAGGTGGTGGATCAGGTGATAGTTTTGCCCCAGCAGCAGAATATTGGTCAGCCAGCCGGGGTAAACCCTGGCGTTGTACCACCGCTCCTGAGACTGAAAAGGGCGATGGGGTAGATAGTCGAAAAACAAGCCCAACAGGAAGCCCATGATAAAAGCAGGGGGCAGCCAGTAGTTCATGATGTAGTCGGTGTAGCCAAAGTGAATGGCCAGCGCAAACGTTAGGATCACCACCAGCCGACTTAGGCCCCATTCCAACAGATCCCAGCGGCCTTTGCGCCAGAGCTGCCGCTTAAAGAAAAACACCTCATGGTAGAAAAAGCGCGGTGCGATCAGCCACAGCGGGCCTCCCGTGGAAACGTAGTGATCGGGATCGTCTTCGGGATGGTTGACGTGGGCGTGGTGTTGCATGTGAACCCGCTTAAAGACCGGATAGACAAAGCCCTGCAACAAGGCAGAGCCGTGACCCAGCGCCTCGTTCAAAAAGCGGTTGCGGTGGGCAGAGCCGTGAGAGGCATCGTGGATCACCGTGCCCAAAACATAGAGGGCGACAAAGTTGAGCCAAAACACCAGCCACCTGGGCCAATGCCAAAAGGCGTACCCGCCAAAGCAAGAGGCCGAAAGCGCCACTGCTGCCAAAAACATCAGCAGGGTGGGATTCCAAAATTCTGGCGGCGGCCCCAACAGCTCGCGGGGTAACGCAAAAGGCTTGGGATCCGGTTGCGAAGTCGCAGCAGCAGTCATCGGCAGCCATCCTTGGGTGTGCACAGCGCAGACGGTGAGGATGGATCAAGGCAAAAGAGCCAGTTCATCACCTACAAAGCAGGGGAAGAGATCGATTTGTTAACTTTCGTTAGTATACGGCAGAGAGACGCCCCCCTCGTTGAACCCGGCCGGATTTTTCTTGCCAACTCCAGTCCATCCAGGCCGGTTGCGACAGACAGGGATCCCGGCGAAGAGTAAACGGGCCCTGAAGCCAGAAAGACTACAGTGTGAGGTTTTGTTGCGGCCTCTGTTGCAATTCATGTGGGGATCCCCTTGGGAGTTGCGGAATGGGGGTAATCTAGGGTGCGGTTAACCCAAGCTGAGGAGGAAAACCATGCTGCCCGTTGTTGCGCCATTGGCCATGACTGCCCAAACCAGCCCTTGGTCTCCCCTGAGCGCGGTGATTATCCTGCTCTGCACAGGGCTGGCCTACTTAAGCTTCAAGTCCTCTTCGGGTGTGGCTTCAGAAACAGGGCCTGTGTTGGGGATGAGCTGGCCGGAAGTGTTGGGAGTTGCCAGCTTCGGCCATCTGCTGGGCGTGGGAGTGATCCTGGGCCTCTCCAATATGGGGGTTCTCTAAAGCATTTTCCGTTTACATTTCTTGACCTTAGCGAGAATCTCCGCCCGGCAATGTTAAACTCTCTATCAATCCTGAAAAGAGCAGTTTTTCCAACTTCACTTCCTTCCCCCCGAGGTTTGTTGCTATGTCTGCAATGATGCTCCTGGCTGCTTTGCCAGAAGGCTATGAGCTGTTCGATCCCCTGATCGACATTCTGCCCATCATCCCTGTTTTGTTCTTTTTGCTGGCTTTTGTCTGGCAGGCGGCAGTGGGCTTCAAGTGAAGCTCTCGGAATCTGCGATTGGCAACTACGGACTTCGAGACTGCTTCCGCTTGCCCCTCTTCCTCTGGCAGGGGGGCATTTTTAGCTGGGGCAAGTTTAGGGCGGGCCACTGTGCCGCAGGCCTGACTTTCTGCCTTGCAAAGTTAAGACTGGCCACTGGGGTTCAGGGCTCGCGGTCGAGGGCGCCGGTAATCCAGAGCACCCCTGCTAAGCAGACGAAGTGGGCAAAGGTAACGTTGATATTGGCAGCCAATAGCAGCACTCCTGCTGTCTGGGTGCTCAGCGTGCGGGTAAACAGCCGCACAAGCAGCTCTCCCACCTGCGCCTCCATGGCGATGAGGGCGAGGAAAGCGCCGATCAGGCTGACATAGGTAACCAATTGCAACTGCTTGGGCAGATCCAACTGGCTTGGGGTAGCGGCAGACACTGAGCGGCGCTCCGCCTGGAGCAGGTAGCGCCAGTTAAAGAAGAGACCGGCTGCCAGGGTTAGAAGGGTAAACAGGGTAAACCAGAAGGCGATAAAGGCCCCCATCGAGTCGTCGCGATAGAGGGTATTCTGGCCAACTAAAAATCCCAGCCAGAGCAGCAGAGCCGTTGCCCCCAGAACCGCCTGAAACCAGAACCCAAAGCGGCGCGTCAGGCGCAAGCGAGACTTCATGCGCTCGACAGCCGCCCGTACTGACGGCGACATAGGCTCGTTCATTGCTCTCCCCCCGCTCTCTACGGACGAGCACCGACCTCCGCTTCCAGCCTACCGCTATCTTCCGTCCTCCGTCACATCCGGGCAAAAGCGCTGCAGGGGATCTAAGGGGGGGGGTTAGGGTTTGGAGCTAGGGCTCACGCTGGGATCCGCGCTTTGCAGGCGCAGGATTTCGGCTTCGATGCGCTGTTGGAGGTCTCTGCCTTCTTCGGAGCGAATCAACAGGGTGATGCGGTTGTATTCAGGCACGGTCATGCCGTGGCGGGTGATGATCTCGGTGGCGGTGCGAATGAACTCCCGCCGGATTTGATCTTTGCTGGCCGGATCCGCGGTGGCCTGGGAGCGCTGCTGGGCCTCTTGTCGGTGCGGCTCCATCTCCAGGACGATGCGGGCATACTTGGCGACCTGTTCATCGGTCAAAACTAGAGAGGTGGCGGCAGTTTGGGCTACGGCAAGGGAAATGCTCAAGACAGGGATCCAGGTGCAGACCCAGATCAGGCCCACCAGCCCTTTTTGGGCCACGTTTGGCATCGAGAATGCCGTCCACCGTCTCCGACTTGCTTGACGTGACACTGCTGCTATCTCCCCACCCAATAACGAACTCTCTCTGGGGTTGCCGGCGCTTTTGGGAGCCCCTTTCTTTTGGTGTAGCTTTCGCTGTTACCCAGATTCAACCCACTCCCAGCCAACCGTGTAGGCTCTGATGCTATCTGGTCTTCCCCACGCAAAGCCAGGGATCCCAGAGCTTGCTTCTCTATTTGACCCAAAAGCAGCCTTGAGGTTCCTGTTGGAGCATCAAACAGCCCGAAAGGGAAGAGCCTTTGGGATAATGGGGTAGATGCTCGTTGTTGCCTCTATGAACTTGGAACGTCGCCCGGTTTTCCCGTTTACCGCCATCGTCGGCCAAGAGGAGATGAAGTTGGCTCTGCTCCTCAACGTCATCGATCCCCGCATCGGCGGGGTGCTGATCATGGGGGATCGGGGCACGGGCAAATCCACCACCATCCGCGCCTTAGCCGATCTCCTGCCCCAGATCGAGGTCGTCAAAGGGGATCCCTTCAACAGCCACCCGCGGCAGCGGGATCTGATGAGCGACCAGGTGTGGGAACGCCTGCAGGCGGGAGAAACCCTAGAAACCACCTGGATCCAGGTACCGATGGTGGATCTGCCCTTGGGGGCCACGGAAGACCGGGTCTGCGGCACTCTCGACATCGAGCGGGCTCTCTCCCAGGGGGTGAAGGCCTTTGAGCCGGGGCTGTTGGCCAAAGCCAACCGCGGCATCCTCTACGTGGATGAGGTGAACCTTCTGGACGACCACTTGGTGGATGTCTTGCTGGATGCGGCGGCCTCCGGCTGGAACACAGTCGAGCGGGAAGGCATTTCCATTCGCCACCCGGCCCGCTTTGTCCTGGTGGGATCCGGCAACCCCGAAGAGGGAGAATTGCGGCCCCAACTCTTGGATCGCTTCGGCATGTTCGTGCGCATCGAAACGGTGCGGGATCCGGCCCTGCGGGTACAGATCGTCGAAGAGCGTAGCCAGTTCGACACCGATCCGCAGGCCTTCTTGGCCAAATACGCCGAGGCCCAGCAACGCCTGCGGGAACGGATTGAAAAAGCACAACACCTGTTGCCCGCTGTGGGGGTGGATCCCGACTTGCGCCTGAAGATCTCTGGGGTGTGTGCAGCTTTGGAAATAGACGGGCTGCGGGGAGATATCGTCACCAACCGCGCGGCCAAAGCGCTGGCAGCTCTGGAAGGGCGTACTGAAGTGACTGTTGCCGATATTCGCCGGGTCATCAGCTTGTGTTTGCGCCACCGCCTGCGCAAGGATCCTCTGGAAACCATTGACTCCGGCTACAAGGTCGAGAAGGCCTTTAGCGAGGTGTTTCAGGTGAGTCTGGAGAGCGCTGCTTAGCCTGGGGGGGGGGGGCGCCCCCCCGCCCCCCCACGCCAGCAGAGTCCGGGGGGGCGAGTG
>NZ_JANSIZ010000108.1:0-5671 GCF_047462315.1 Synechococcus sp. H60.2
TACATCCAGAATCAGTCAGAGGGTGCTATCCATCCCCACCGTCTATACGGTGGGGAATTCCGCACCTTACGTTAAGAGCAGTTTGGCGTACGGCGACTGGCCCTGTTTAGCTCAACCGCTCGTGGCGAGGATCAAGCCGGCAGCGACATCGATATCCTAGTTGAATTTATGGGTAAAGCCGACTCCAAGCATTACTTGAGTCTGCTCTTCTACTTGGAAGATAAACTTGGATGCTCCTTAGACCTTGTCACCGACAAGGCTCTGCGCCCCGAACTCCATCCATTGATAGAAAAAGAAGCAATCTATGTCCCGTGAATATCTGTGAAGTATCATCTAAACCAAGAGCCAATCTAGAGATAGCGGCTGATGTCTTCTCCCTGTTCTGCCAAGAACGACAAAGCCCGGAAGCGCAGCCCTACCACCTGATTGTAGAAGGGGTTGAGCTTGCACATCGGTGGGATGTGCATTATTTTGCGGCCAAACAGCACCACATCTCGCTCGAAAGGACAGCGAGCCGGGATCCACCGACACAAAAAGTGGGCCAGCCGGGGATCCCCAACTTCAATGCTGTCAATTGCCGCTCGAATTGGTTGCAAGGGCGCCTGCAGCCAGTCGTGCAGGTGAGCCGCAGGCTTGAAGTACGTGGAAGTCATGGAATCCGTTTGCTCCTCTGAAGCTTTGCGCGCACGTTGCCAAGAAATCGTGGTAGAGCCCATAAGCTTTCACCTCAACACCTCAAGGGTGTTCGCTCTCTGCAGCAGTCATGCTCTCCTGCCCGGGTTTGTATCTAGGGAAACAGGAAGGCGTTTCTCTCCAGACTCAGTCTGCCTTCCGCGGCCAGAAACTTGCCTGGGTAACACAAAATCTCTGCTCAAGTTTGTAGAGGTACACATTTTGTATTCAAAAGTTAACCTGCAACAAAAACTACAGAATTGACCGCCTTGGCTGGCGAGCTGCCAGGGCTTGGGGATCCAGCTCAAGGCTGTTGTCCCTATTTCCAGGATGGAACAGAGCTTGGGCCTATGGTAGAGGGATCCCCGCACCAAAAGTTACCTTGAAGCATTGTTTTTCTTTATGATCAATATTTTCTCAAGATGTTGTTGTCGAGAGTTACAGGAGATAACGAGCAAGGGATCCCGGCTGCTGGGCACTCTACAATTCCAGGAGAGGTTCCCAGCGAGTGAGAAGCGGGCAGGGGATGGGGATCTCCTTTTTGTTACCTCGGTCTTTCTTCAGAGGCTGCTTATGAAATTGGCTTATTGGATGTATGCTGGCCCCGCCCACATCGGCACGCTGCGGGTGGCCAGTTCCTTCAAAAATGTCCACAGCATCATGCATGCTCCCCTGGGGGACGACTATTTCAACGTGATGCGTTCCATGTTGGAGCGGGAGCGGGACTTTACCCCGGTAACCACCAGCGTCGTTGACCGGCAGGTGTTGGCGCGGGGATCGGACGAGAAGGTGATTCGCAACATCGTCCGCAAAGATGGCGAGGAGCAGCCGGATTTGATTGTCGTCACCCCCACCTGCACCTCCAGCATTTTGCAGGAGGATCTGCATCACTTTGTGCGGCAGGCCCAGTTGGCCAGCCGCTGCGACGTGCTGCTGGCCGATGTCAACCACTACCGGGTCAACGAGTTGCAGGCCGCCGATCGCACCCTGCAGCAGATTGTGGAGTTCTACATCAACAAAGCCCGCAAAAGCGGCGAATTGGACGGCTTACCCCAGAAGACAGAACGTCCTTCCTGCAACATCCTCGGCATCTCCAGCCTGGGCTTTCACCACGCCCACGATCTGCGGGAGTTGAAAAAGTTGCTGCGGGATCTGGGTATCGACCTTAACTTGGTGATCCCCCAGGGGGCCAGCGTCCACGATCTCAAGCATCTGGGGCGGGCCTGGTTCAACGTGGTGCCCTACCGCGAACTGGGGCCGATGACAGCTCGCTACTTGCAGGAGCAGTTTGGCACGCCCTACGTGGAGATCACCCCCATGGGAGTGGTGGAAACAGCCCGCTTCATCCGCCAAATCCAGCAGGTTCTCAACGAGCAAGGGATCCCGGTGGACTACGAGCCCTACATCCAGGAGCAGACCCTACATGTTTCCCAGGCGGCCTGGTTCTCCCGCTCCATCGATTGCCAAAACCTGACCGGCAAAAAGGCGGTGGTTTTCGGGGATTGCACCCATGCGGCAGCGATCACCAAGATCCTGGCCCGCGAGATGGGGATCCACGTGGTCTGGGCGGGCAGCTATTGCACCTACGATGGCGAGTGGTTTCAGGCGGAGGTGGGCGGGTATTGCGATCAGGTGCTGCTGACGGAGGATCACACCCGTGTGGCCGATGCCATTGCCCAGGCGGAGCCTGCTGCTATCTTCGGCACCCAGATGGAGCGGCATGTGGGCAAACGGCTGCGGATCCCTTGTGGGGTGATCTCCGCGCCCATCCACGTGCAGGATTTTCCCATCGGCTACAAGCCCTTTTTGGGCTACGAGGGCGCCAACCAAGTTGTGGACTTAATCTACAACTCCTTTACCCTGGGCATGGAGGATCACCTGCTGGAGGTCTTCGGCGGCCACGACACCAAAGAAGTGATCCACAAGAGCCTGAGCGCCGATTCCGATCTCATCTGGACGCGGGAGGCCCAGGCGGAGCTGAACAAGGTGCCCGGCTTTGTGCGGGGCAAGGTGAAGCGCAACACCGAAAAATTTGCCCGCGAGCGGGGATTGACCGAGATCACTCTAGAGGTTATGTATGCGGCCAAGGAGGCTCTCGGGGCTTGACGGGATCCATCCGACGTGATGGAAGCTCTGGCTCGCCGATCCACAAACCTTGCTTGCAACTCCCGTACAATGCCGCACAACCGCTCGTCTGAAACGGCCAGGGTTTTGGAGGCAATCTTGTCTGGCACGCCGCCGAAAAACGCCTCGGCAATGCCCCTAGCGATACAGCCCGTTGAGGGGCCGACAGCGCGCTCCCCCTGCAAGTTATCCTGCCGAGTCGACCAAGCCTCGCACCGCCCGCACTAGCTCGGCGGGCAGCGGAGAGGCGGGATCCCAGCACAGCTCCAGTTGGTTGGGATCCCTGGGCAGATCTTCCTGGCAGGGGCCCGTGTGCAGGACAGCCACACACCGCAGGTTGCCCCGATCCCGACAAAACTCATGCCAGAGGGGAATGGCCGCCGGATCCCGGCTGACCAAGAGGTAATGGGAGCAGGCTTCCAGGACCGGCTGCTTGTGGGGATCCACCTTGCCGCCCACATCCACGATCACCAAGCTTTTTTGTTGGCGCAGGGCGAGGATGGCCTGGGCGTGGAAGCTGAAAAATTCAGGGGTCAAGCGTCCCCGGTAGCGGTGCTTGAGGATTTTGGCTTCTTCCGGCGGCAGATCCAACGTCCAATTTCCTTCCCCATCCCAGTGGGCCCGCTGTAGATAAACGTTGGGATCCTGGGGCAGCAGGGCCTCGAAAAGAGCGCGGGCCAGGCGGCTTTTACCGCTATCCGGAGGGCCCACCACCATCACTGCCGCCGCCAATTCTGAGCCTGGCCTGCCCTGCACCCAGGGGATGATCTCGCCCACCTGCACGTCTGGGCTGTGGCTGGAGACCACCACTGCTCCCAGTCGCGGGTCGTAGCAGGCCACCCAGCGGGTGAAGTGGCACTCATGCACCAACCAGCCGTAGAGCCAAATGGGGGCGCGCCCGCTCAGCACCACTCCCAAGCGGGTATCGATCCCAGGAGGCAGGCGCAGTTGGGCCAGGTCTTCCGGGAAAACCAGCCGATCCGGCCGGGTCAACTCGATTTCAATGACCTGAAACGATAGCCCGCCAAGATGGGGTTTCTGCGGCCAATGGGCCAGATAGCCAGACCGCAACTGCAGTGCTACAGCAGCCATAGCAATGGGGACGAAATGACAACAGACTGGCTCCAGTATGGAAAAGATTGGAATCGGGAGCTTCCAATTGTTGGCAGAGTAGGAGTGGAGGGATCGGGCCCTGCGCTGGGGCTGGCTTTGGAGGAGAGAGAGGAGATGAACGAGCTGCCTCTGACGGTGGAGGTGTTGCGCTGGCTGGCGGGCGGACAGTTGCCAGAGCGCCTGGAGCGGGCGGTGCGTCTGTGGGTGCTGCTCCAGTGCCTCTATGGCGAAAACCGCTGGCCGGATCTGCCGCAGACCTTTGGCTACACCCACCTTCGGGATCGTCTCTTCTCGCCCCACCACCCCAAGCAGGATTTGTCCCACGGGATCTCCTGCCCGGATCCCGGCTGCATTTGCCAGAAGCCCCTGAGCTTTTGGCTAAAGGATCCCGACCTGGTGGCCGCCTTGAAAGCTGAAGTTCCCCATCTGGAGACGCTGCTGGCTAGCCGGCCCTTTTTCAAGACCCACCGCACCCTGCGCAAAGAGCTGGACTACCTGGCCGCTCGGGGCTGGCTGCAGCCAATCGAGGCCAACTCCAGGCGAAGAGATAACTTTCGCTGCCGCGCCGCCGGGGATCGCCCCTCCTTGCCGACGGCTGCCTCGGCCTTGACGTTGTCGGGTGGCCAGCTTGAGCAGATCTACCACGTCCTCAGCGACGTGGCCTTTGTGCATCCCGACGTGCAGGTGTTGCTGGACGATATCTGGAGAGGTCATCAACACCGGCAGCGGCGGCTCTTTGTCTGGTTTGAATACATCCTCTCCGACGAACAGCAGGAGCGGGTGGACGAATACCAAAACCAGCTAGAGGCCTTCTGGACAAAACCGGCGGCAGGGCTGATCCGCTTTGATTATGAAACCCGCCAGCACGGGATCCAAAGGGTTTTCACCTACCCGGTTTGCCTGTTTTATGCCCGCCGCGCCAAGTATTTGGCGGCCTTTGGTCAGCTCCCGCAGGCTGCCGGATCCCTGGGCTGGCACAATTTTCGCCTGGATCGCATTCGCTCGCCTCGCCTGACAGTGGTGCCCTGGTCTGACCCTGCGGTGCCGGCAGAGCTATTGGCCCGCCAGAAGCAGGGGAACCTGCCCACCCCCGAAGCGGTGCAAGCGGCCTGGGAAGAGGCCTGGGGATCTGATTTCTATCTGCCCAAGGCGCTCTTGATTTTGCGCTTTGCGCCGGAGTTTGCCCGCCGCTACGTGGACAACACGGTGCGCCACCCCACCTTCCAACCCATTGACTACGAGCGGATCCCGGCTTTGGTACAGCGGGAGGTGACCGATGCAGGGGAACGGGAAAAGATCCTGCACATTCTCCGGCAGAGGCCAGCCAGCGACCGCTACTTCCGCGCCTATGTGCGGGTGGGAGACACCAATTTCACCATGCGCCTGCGGGACTGGCGACCCAACGGCGAAGTGATTGCCCCTCTGGCCTACCGGGAACAGATGGCCCAAGAAGCACAGGCGGAGCTGCAGTTTTATCGGCCCGAGTTCGTGCTTTCTTGACCTACCCGTCCATAATCTAGGTATGGTGTGGTCGAACCTAGTATGAGTCCAGAATCTGAGATTCATTACTAAACTACCACAACATGTTGGAAAACGCTATCTCGTTTCTGCTCCCTAAAAGAAAAACAAGAAAGTGAACTCCTGACTCGTAGATTGACCATCTCGCTTGGCTATCAAAACATTCAACTTACAGCCTGTTAAGGAATCAAGGGGTACAGTAGCAACACTTAGCAAACCAACTTCGGAAGCAGGATGGATTGAT
>NZ_JANSIZ010000109.1:0-5597 GCF_047462315.1 Synechococcus sp. H60.2
TCATGATGGCAAACTTCCCTGAGGAAGCGCGAAGATTGACAACACAACCTTAAAACATCCGTTAAGTTCTGTCAACTACCTCGCTTGATCCTGAGAGAGGCCATGTCAGTTCCCCGCTGGATTTTAGGGATCCACACCACCACGCCTGTTCTGGGCTTGGCCCTGTTGCCGCTGGAGGAGAAGCTGGGGGAGAGCCGCAGCCGGAGTTGGTGGCTGGATCGGGAGATGGCGGCCCAGTTGCACCCTTGCCTGAGGGAGTTCTTAGCCAGCCAGGACTGGTCGCAGATGGCGGGGATCGCTGTAGCTTTGGGGCCGGGGAGTTTTACCGGCAGCCGTTTGGGGGTGAGTGTGGCGCGGTTGTTGGGCCAGCAGTTGCGCATTCCGGTGTTTGGCTACTCGACCTTGGCGGTTCTCGCCCGCCAGGCTTGGCAGGAGCAGGGATCCCCGCCTCAGCCCCTGACGGTGGCGGTGCACATGGACGCCAAGCGGGGGGAGCAGTATGGTGGCGTGTACCGGGTGGGCCCAGAACATTGGGTTGCCGAAGTAGCGGATCAGCTCTGGGAGGAAGCTGCTTGGCAGACGGTTCTGCGGCAGTGGCCGCAGGCTCTCGTCGTCGATGCCGCCGACTGGGTAGATCCGGCGCCTGTGCTGGCGTTGGCGGAACTAGCCCGCGCCGATTTCCAGGCAGGCTTGCGCCCTCCCTGGCAGACGGTGTTGCCTCTTTACGGACGTCAGCCGCCCGTTGATCTCAGAGGGCTGAATCGGAGTGCCCCGTAGCCGGGGTAAGATTGGGAAGTCTAAGCAACGGATCGCTGTGCTGACATGATCTCAAGCAACGATTTGCGCCCCGGCGTCTCTGTGGAAATTGACGGCGCTCCCTACAAGGTAATCGAGTTTCTGCACGTGAAACCTGGCAAGGGCTCGGCTTTTGTGCGCACCAAGCTCAAAAATATGCAGACCGGCAACGTTGTGGAGAAAACCTTCCGCGCCGGCGAAATGCTGCCTGCCGCCACTATTGAAAAAGTGAATATGCAGTATCTCTACGCAGAAGGGGACAATTTCGTGTTCATGGACATGGAGACCTACGAACAGGCTCCCCTCAGTGCTGCCCAAATTGGCTCTGCCGTGAAATACCTGAAAGAGAACATGGAAGTGGCCATCCTGCGCTGGAAGGGGCAGGTGATCGATGTGGAGCTGCCCAACACCGTTGTCTTGGAAGTGGTGGAAACCGATCCCGGCGTGAAAGGAGATACGGCCACGGGAGGAACCAAGCCCGCCAAGCTGGAGACCGGCGCTGAGATCCAGGTGCCTCTGTTTATCAAGGTGGGAGAACGGGTGCGTGTCGATACTCGCACCGACACCTATATAGGCCGCGAGTGATGGCTCTCCTTCTTCTTCGCCGCTGGGCTGCCGTTGTGGACAGGTGATGCATCAGGAGTAACGTTCCCTTGGATGTTGTCAATTGGCAGGAAGTTCGCCTTCTGCTGGCCGCTCTGCAGGAGAGCGACGTTACCGAGCTAACCCTGGAGTACAAGGATTTCCGCCTGACCCTGCGCAAAGGAATCCCGACTGGCCTTGCTGCTGCCGCCGCTCCGCCCGCTGCCCCGCCGCCAGCACCCCCCCCTGCTCCCCCTGCAGAAGCTCCCCCTCCTGAGAGCGCTTCTAAGCCTGCCCCCAGCCACTGGGTAGAGGTGACAGCACCGATGGTGGGCACCTTCTACAGCGCTCCTGCCCCTGGAGAGATGGATTTTGTGCAGGTTGGCCAGCGGGTGAACAAGGGCCAAACTCTCTGTATCATCGAAGCCATGAAGCTGATGAACGAGATAGAAGCTGAAACCGCAGGCGTGGTGAGGGAGATTTTGGTGAGCAACGGCCAGCCGGTAGAATTTGGTCAAGTTTTAATGCGACTGGATCCCACGGCCTAACGGCAGGAGCAGAGATGAAGCTTTGCGTGTTGAGGAAGCAGCGGCTCCAGGGCTCTCTTGCCGACCTTTGCCAGGGAGTAAGCAATTCTGCCAATGCCCCAGCCCCAGGTTGAGGGGGTAAAGGTTCTGCCCCCCCGGCACATCGTCGGGCAGGAGCTGGCGGCGCGGCTGCTGGTGGCTGCTCTGGAAAAGGGGCGGGTGACCTCCAGCTACTGTTTCTTGGGGCCAGAGGGGGTGGGGCGAGGGCTGATGGCCCGCTGGTTTGCCCGGGCCCTCTTCTGCGAGGCCAGCTCGGGGATCCCTTGCGGCCAGTGCTCCAACTGCCGTTGGCTGCTAGCGGGCACCCATCCCGACCTCCACTGGGTCAGCCCTACCTATCTCCACCAGGGCCGCCTGATAGCAGCGGAGGCCCCGGAGGCGCAAACTCTGCAGCGGCGCTCCCCGCCGCAAATTCGCCTGGAACAGGTGCAGGGAGTGGCCCGCTTCTCTGCCCGTAAGCCAATGCGCGCCCGCCGTTCGCTGGTGGTGCTGGAGGGGGCGGAAACCCTGGCAGAAAGTGCGGCCAATGCCCTCCTGAAAACCCTGGAGGAGCCCGGGCCGGCCCACATCGTTCTCATCGCCCCCCAGGCGGCCTCCCTGCTGCCGACGCTGTTGTCCCGCTGCCAGATGGTGCCTTTCCGCCGCCTCAGCCCGGCAGAGGTAGAGCGGGTGTTGGTTAGTTTGAACTGCCCGGAGCTGCCCGGGATCCCTCGCTCTGAGCTGATTGCCCTGGCCCAAGGCAGCCCCGGACGGGCGCTGGAGGCCCACCAGCACCTGCAAAGGATCCCGCCGTCGCTGCTGCAAGACCTTAGACGCTGGCCCCCCTCGCTGCGGCAGGCCCTGGAACTGGCCAGGGCGGTGGCCGCTCTCGACTTGCCGGCGCAACTGTGGCTGATTGACTATCTGCAGCAGCATTTCTGGGTGCAGGGATCCCGCCAGGCCATCTGGCAATTGGAGCAGATTCGTCACCAGCTTTTGCACTTTGTGCAACCGCGCCTTGCTTGGGAGGTCAACCTGGCCGGATTCGACAGCAGTTGTAACCCAAGCCCTGTGGCAAAGTGAGAAAGAGCGTTCAAGACCTGCCTATGCCTGCCTGGCTTTTGGCTTTCCTCGCGGCCCTTGGAGGCTACTTGCTGGGATCCATCCCCACCGGCTACTGGGTGGGACGTTGGTGGGGCGGGATCGACCTCCGCCAAGCGGGCTCCGGCTCGACGGGGGCAACCAACGTGTTGCGGACGCTGGGCAAGGGGCCGGCGCTGCTGGTGCTGCTGGTGGATGCCGCCAAGGGGGCAGCAGCGGTGGCGCTGGGATCGGCTTTGGGATCCCCGTGGTGGGTGGTCGTAGCGGCCCTGGGGGCAGTGGTTGGCCACAGCCGCTCCTGCTGGCTGGGCTTTAGGGGGGGCAAGTCAGTGGCCACCAGCCTGGGGATCCTCTTGGCCATGGCTTGGCCGGTGGCCCTGGCTACCTTTGGCGTCTGGCTGCTGGGGATCGCCCTTACCCGCATTGTCTCCTTCAGCTCGCTGCTGGCGGCGGTGGCGGCGCCGCTGCTAATGTGGGCTCTGGGTCAGCCTCTGCCCTATGGGTTGTTTGCCCTGGTAGGGGGGGTTTATGTCATTGCTGCCCATCGGCGCAACATCGAGCGCCTGCTGGCCGGCTCAGAGCCCCGCCTTGGCCAAAAATTGGCCCAATCCCCCTAATTCTCCCTGTCCCAGAGCACGATGGAACCAACGACCGTGGTTTTTGTCTACGGATCCCTGCTGCGGGGCGGCCAGTACCACAGTCTGCTGCAAGGAGCAGAGTTTTTGGGAACCGACAGCCTCAACCACATCGATCTCTACGATCTCGGCCCCTACCCGATGGCCGTTCCTGGCCGCAACCGTCTCTACGGCGAGCGCTACCGCATTCCCCTGAGCCTGTTGCCCCGCCTAGACGAGCTGGAGGATCACCCGCGGCTGTACAGACGGCAGTGGGTGCAACTGGAGAGTGGCACTTCGGCCTGGGTTTACCTGGGCCGGCCTGAGCAGGTGCAGGGGTGCCCCCTTATCCCCAGTGGCCGCTGGCTGCCCCGACCTTCCTAGAGATCAAAGTGGAGCTTAATGCCCTCAACATACTGAGGCAGTAACTCCGCTGAGGGCAGATCCCATTCTGAGGGATCCGACTCTCTGGCAGAGGGAGCAGCGGCCTCTACAGGGCTGGCAAGCCGCTCTAGGTAGTAAATGCAATCCCCACGTCGCCAGATGCCTGGCTCCGGCAAGTAGAACAGCCGACCAACCTGGGACGACTTACCCTTCTCTCCAAACCAGCCTCCCAGACGCTGCGGGCGCACCAGCAGCAAAGGCAGGCACAGATCCGCCTTAATGCGGTAGGCAAACTGATCCCGCAGCCGCTCCAGAGCGGGATCCTCCAGCCCCATCTGAGCCGAGAAGGGGTTGAGCAGCGTTGAACGCGCTGCCCAGCTCGACTCCTGGGCCGAGGCCACCGCCGATTGGGGGGGCTTCAAGCCCAGATCCGCCAAGGTGGGCAGGGTAATCGAGCGCAGCTCCGCTCGCTTAGCTTCTAGGTAGCCGGCCCAGCGCTGCAGTTGGGAAAAGGGGATTGGCAGGGCGCGGATCCCTTCTGAGATGGGCATCTCCGGCAGCAACACCGTCCAGATGGCAGCAGAAACCGAGAGTTTCACCATCAGCTCGGCAATCGCCCAGTTCATCTGCGGATCCAGCGTTAGGATCAGCAGCGTCTCCGCGTGGTCAATATCGGCCTTCAACAGGGCCGACTCGCTTAGCACCACTTCCTGCAGGGATCCCGGCAGCAGCCGGCCAACTTCCTCTTCAGCTCCACCGGCTCCATTACTCCCAGAGGGATCCCCCAGGGCATAGGCGACCTTGTGGCCGTTGAGCTGGGCTAGGCCAGCAGGCTCGCGCAGACGGGATCCCGACGGCAGCGGCAGCACCTCCACCGCCTGGTTGAGGGAGCTCATCAACTGGGCCAACTGGCTGACGAGGGGATGGTTGCCGACGATCACCGTAGAACTGCCCTGATCCAAGCCCAGCCAACGGGCCACCCAGGCGGCGGTCAGCCCCTGCACCGTCACCGTGACCGAGATGGTCAAAAACACCAGCGCCTTGAGGGCATCCCCCCCAGTAATGCCTCGCTCGGTGAGCAAAATGGCAAACAGAGAGGCCACCGATGCCGCCACAATACCGCGGGGAGCCAGCCAGGCCACAAACAACTTTTGCCGCCAGTTGAGGTCACTGCCCCAGGTACACAGCCACACACTCAGGGGGCGAACCACCAGCATCAGGCAGAGCACCGTGGCCAGCGCTCCCCAGCCCAAAGCAAATACCGCCTTTAGAGAGAGGGTGGACGTGAGCAAGATGAACAACACTGAGATGGCCATCACCACCAACTGGCCATGGAATTGGCGCACGCTCCGCTCGGCAATGGCCGCCTTCTGCCGCACCACCAGGCCCGCCATCACTACCGCCATCAGCCCCGCTTCTGAGCGCAGCGACTGGGCCAGGGTAAACACCCCCAGCGCCCCCGCCAGCACCACCGAGTTGCGCAACTCCTCCGTCAAAAATTGCCGCGACCAGAGCAAAAAGGATCCCATCAGCCAGCCCCCCAGCGCCCCCACCG
>NZ_JANSIZ010000110.1:0-5366 GCF_047462315.1 Synechococcus sp. H60.2
CGATATATCCAGAATCAGTCAGGAGGCGCTATCCCTCCCCACCCGGGTGGGGAATCCCGCGCCTTACGTTGAGATTCGGAGAACTTTCCTGGGGGACTTTTCGGCAAACCTGTGGGCAAAGGGATGGTAATATCGCTACGCACTTCTCTTACCGTGACCGCCCATGAGCGTTCCTTCCTCTGCTGCTCGAACCTATCGGATTACTGCCCTGGCCGGAGATGGCATCGGCCCTGAAATCATGCAGGTGGGGCGGGCGGTTTTGGATGCAGTGGCCGCTCAGATGGGGTTTTCCCTCCAGTGGCAGGAGGGCCTAATTGGTGGAGCAGCCTACGAAGCCACTGGGGATCCCTTGCCCCCAGAGACCTTGAAAATGGCCCAGGAGAGCGATGCTGTTTACTTGGCGGCGGTTGGCGACTTTAAGTACGACACCCTGCCGCGGGAGAAGCGTCCTGAGCGGGCTTTGTTGGGCTTGCGGGCTGGCTTGGGATTATTTGCCAACTTGCGCCCGGTGAAGATCTTTCCGCAACTGGTGGAGGCCTCTTCCCTCAAGGCAGAAGTGATCGCCGGGATCGACCTGGTGGTGGTGCGCGAGCTCACCGGAGGCATCTACTTCGGCCAACCCAAAGGGATCTTCACAGATGCCACGGGATCCCGGCGGGGTGTAAACACCATGGCCTACAGCGAGGCCGAGGTGGATCGCATTGCCCGCGTGGCCTTCGAACTGGCTCGCAAGCGACGGCGCAAGCTCTGCTCAGTGGATAAGGCCAATGTCCTGGAAGTGTCGCAACTGTGGCGGGAGCGGGTTACCGCCATTGCGGCTGAGTACCCCGACGTGGAGCTTTCCCACCTGTACGTCGATAACGCTGCCATGCAGTTGGTGCGCTGGCCGAAGCAGTTTGACGTCATTCTCACGGAGAACCTCTTCGGGGATATTCTTTCCGATGAGGCAGCGATGCTGACTGGATCCATCGGCATGTTGCCCTCTGCCTCTTTGGGATCCTCTGGCCCTGGGGTATACGAGCCAGTACACGGGTCAGCCCCCGATATTGCCGGACAAGACAAGGCCAACCCTCTTGCCCAGGTGCTCTCTGGGGCAATGCTGCTACGCTACTCTTTGGATCAGCCCCAAGCTGCCGACCGCATCGAGCAGGCTGTCGAGGCAGTTTTGGCCCAGGGCTACCGTACCGCCGACATCTACTCGGAGGGGATGACCCTCGTAGGCTGCCGCGAGATGGGAGAAAAGATCTTGGCTACTCTGGCCCAGCAGCAAGCCTCCCCCCAAGGATCGCCCTCAGCCGCCGGCGGTTGAGTGGGGGTTCCCTTGCTGGCGCGGCTACCCCTCTCCCAGAGGGAGGGATTGTCCCGACGAACGGTGGCACTGCTATTACTCTTTATTGGAAATTCTTGGAAACGTCCGCGGGCCAGCTTCTTCCCTTAGGCAAAGCGATGGCCAAGCTGCATCGGGTCGTGGACGGTGATCTTTTTCTTGTGGATGGAAATGTAGTTCTTCTTGCGCAGCTCCCCCAACAGACGCGTGATGGTGACACGGGTTGAGCCAATCGCTTCCGCAATGGCCTGGTGAGAGAGCTTGAGATCGATGGTGACTCCATTGGGGCCGGGCACCCCGAAGTCGCGGCAGAGGATCAGTAGAAAGCTGACCAGGCGGGATCCCATGTCGCGGTGAGCCAGTGTTTCAATCATCATCTCTGTCTGCAGGATGCGAGAAGCCAAGCTCTTGAGCAGCAGCATGGCCAGCTCAGCGTTCTCCCGCAGCGATTTTTCCACCTGTTCGATGGGCAGAGAGAGTAGCTCGACGCGGGTAAAGGCCACCGCGTGATAGAAGCGGTCGGAGCGCTGCCCCGTGATGAAGGAGAGCACCCCAAAAATGCTGTTTTCCCGCAGGAGAGCAACGGTAATTTCTTCCCCCATTTCGTAGACCCGCGAGAGCTTGACAGCTCCTTTCACCAAAAAGTAAACCCGCTCCGCCGGATCTCCAGGGAAGAAGATGGTCTTACCGCGTTCAAACGTTTCGATAACCGGAGGATGGTGAGGCCCTCCTAACTGTTTGAAGGCTGCAATCAGAGATTTTTCCGCGATGGCCACCACCATATTCGTCAACCTTTTAAAGCCAGTTTATACCTAAGATCAACCTATAAATCAGATCGGAGGATTTGGGGCGCACCGTATTCCCGTTGACTGGAAAATTACCCCAGGGGCAAGATTATCCTAAGCTAAAAGGTTCTGCCCGGATACCTTTGTAGCAGGAGCTACATTTTTAAAGTCTCGTCTCTTGTCCAGCAGCGAATCCAGGACCAGGGGCGGGGGCCGTAATCGATTGGAGGGGTTTTATGGGGATCCCGGAGGCGGCTGTGGCCACACCTTCTCAACCGAGCCGTCAGCACTTCACAGTACGGATGCCGGAGCCGGCCAATCATCTGCTGGAGGTGGAACTACAGATCCAAGAGGTGGATCCAGAAGCGCCTCTGCAACTGCGGCTGCCGGTGTGGACGCCGGGATCCTACCTGGTGCGGGAATATGCCCGCCATGTGCAAGAGTTTCAGGCGGCAACGGAGCAAGGGATCCCTTTGGCCTGGCGGAAGGTAGATAAGAACACTTGGGAGATCGAGCCGCCCCGCTGTTCGGCTGTGAAGGTTCGCTATCGGGTCTATGCCTATGAGCTGACGGTGCGCACCAACCATTTGGATCTCACCCACGCCTACTTCAACGGGGCGGCGCTCTTTTTCTATGTGCCCGGTCGCGAGCGGGAACCCTACACCTTGACGGTGATCCCTCCCAAGCCAGATTGGCGCATCGCCACCAGTTTGCGACCTTTGATTTCTTCTTCTGAGGATCCTGCTTCCGGCCAGTCTTTTGTGGCGGCAGACTACGACGAGCTGGTGGATAGTCCGGTGGAGGTGGGCCTGCACCAGTTGCGGTCGTTTGCAGTGGAAGGGATCCCGCATTACTTCGTGGTCTGGGGAGCAGGCACCCTGGATTTGGAGCAAGCGGTGGCCGATGCCGAGAAAATTGTCCGGGCCACTGCGGCGTTTTTTGGCGGGCTGCCCTACGACCGCTACTGGTTTATTGTGCATTTGTCGCCAGGGGGATTTGGCGGCCTAGAGCACAAGTACAGCACCACCCTTAATTATTCTGGGCTGGAGCTGCATCAGCCCCAGTCCTATCGCCGCTTTTTGGCTCTGCTGGCCCACGAGCTTTTCCATGCTTGGAACGTCAAGCGGCTGCGCCCTCTGGCTTTGGAGAAAATTAACTACAACCAAGAAAATTACGTGGACTGCCTCTGGTTTTGCGAGGGGGCGACCAGCTACTACGAAAACGTGATCTTGCTGCGGGCAGGGATCCTCAGCGCCAAAGATTTTTTGCAGATCCTGGCCGAGCAAATTGGCCGGCTGCAGCGCACTCCGGGTCGGGCCGTGCAATCGCTGCAGGAATCCAGTTTCGACGCTTGGATCAAACTCTACCGTCCCCACGAAAATAGCCTCAACAGCCAGGTTTCTTATTACCTCAAGGGCGCTTTGGTCTGCTGGCTGCTGGATCTGCACATTCGCCACCTTTCGGGGGGCCAGGAATCCCTGGACACGGCCATGCAGGATTTGTGGCAGCGCTTTGGCCGGTTTGAGAAAGGCTACACCCACCAAGACCTGCGGGAGGCCTTTGAGCGGGTAGCCGGCGCCAATCTTGGCCACTTTTTCGCTGCCTACGTGGAAGGTACAGAAGAGCTGGACTACAACGCTTACCTCCACCCTTTTGGCCTCACCCTCAAAGCCCACTTCAGCCGCCCCAACCCTTCCCCCTACCTGGGTCTCCACTTCAATGGGGAAGGCAACCGCATCAGCGCCGTCGAGATGGGATCCCCGGCCCAAAAAGCAGGCATCTGGGCTGGCGACGAGCTCGTAGCCCTAGACGGCTTTCGGGTGAGCGCCACCACCTTGCCGGAGCGCCTGGCAGCCTACCAGCCCCACCAGGTGATCTGCCTAAGCGTCTTCCAAGGCGATCAGTTGAAACACTTCTGGATCCCCTTGGATCCACCCCGCCCGGATGTTTACACCCTCGAAGCGTTGCCGCAACTCACTCCCACCCAGAAAGCGCTCCAGCAGGGCTGGCTGGGATCCCTGCTCGGCTCTTCGGGACAAGATACGCCTCTTCTTGAAAATTCGCTCACCTCGCCTGAGAATCTTGAAACAAGCGAGTAACCTAGTTAACTTAAACGAGAAGTAACAACAGGGGTCAGGAGCGAATCTAATGGACTTCGTTTTGGTTTTATTAATTGGGGTGGCTGTTGGTTTCTCATTGGGTGTTTACGTTGCTCGCCATTACAAGGTCAGTCCTAGACCGGAAATCTGGAAACAAGAGATCATTAGAGAGATATCTTCACACTTAAGGCAACACAGCCAAGAACTCAACAACGCCAACAAAACCTTAACCAAACTGGTCGAAGGATTGGCAGACGAGATTTCTCGGAAGTTACAGGCTACTCAAGCCGATCTCAAAGGGCTTAGATCTCGTCTTGTAGATAGTCACCAAGATTTGCTGCAAAGTTGGAGTAGGGATCTTCTGCAGGCTATATCTGTAAAGTTTTCCGAACATAATGAGCAGCTAAACGATCAGCGAGCCATCCTGGAAAACCTAGTGAAAGAAACTAAAGATATTTATCAGCGACTACAGATTGCTATCCAAAGTTCTCCCAGATTAGAGATATCCCAAACTACAGATCAGAGCTCTCAGAATGAGCAGGTTGCCAGTCATGAAACACCAGAGCCTAGGCTAACAGACGATGTACCGAGAGATAAAGAGGAGATCGCTGCCGCCGGTATATTAGAGGTCGACGTATCAAAGATAGAATCATTCTTAAGCTCAAAAAACGTAAAAATCAAAAGCATAGATGTGAAAGAAAAAGAGGAAAAATTAGATCAAATAGCTGCCTTTATGGGCAATCGATATTCTTTGATTAAAAGATTCTATAGAATGATTAAATCAAATATGAATAGCGGAAACTCTTTCTCAATAAACCTTAAAGACGAGCCTCAACAAGTAATCAGCTCAACTTGCCAGGTTGCCAAAGAGTTACACGGAATCGCATTTTTAGAAGAGTACAGATACTTTAAGGCACCCAGGTATCTGTTGGTAGCAAGACCCAGTAGGTCGCCCCAAGCACTAAATTTTCTCTCAGGAAAATGGCTAGAGAGATACGTTAGGGATAAGCTGATCTGCCTTGCTGCAAGTCAAGCTGGAAAAATTGATTTCTCTTACATAACAAATGCTCAAGTTACTTTGCCGAATGGAGATAAGTTTGAAATGGATCTTTTCTTTCATATTAACGATCAATTCTACTGGGTGGAATCAAAGAC
>NZ_JANSIZ010000111.1:0-5362 GCF_047462315.1 Synechococcus sp. H60.2
GGCTTCTAGGGCGGCCTTGAGCCAGGCATTCTCATCCCCCTCCACCCTTTGCAGGGGCACCAAACCCTGGGCCAGGGGGCGTCCATCGCCTGTTTTCCAAGTGGCTACGGCCAGTTCCACTGCCGCGCCAGAAGGCAGGGCAAAGAAGCGGGTCTGGCGCTCGCTGCCTTGGGTGGTCTGTCCCACAATAACGGTGCTGCCGCTAGCTCCCAGCTGGGCTGCCAGGAGGGTAGCCCCCTGGCGGGTGTTGCCATCGACAAGGACGGCCAACGGGATCCCGGCGGCGAGGGGCAAGTTTTCACTGTTCCAGGGGGTAGGCTGGCCAAAGCGGTCTTCGGTAACCAGCAGCGGCTGCATGGAGCGGGGCAAAAATAGGCGTGCCACATCCGCTACCACCTGGGGGTCGTAGCCGATGGAGCCGCGCAGATCCAGGACGACGCCCTGGCTGTAATCCTGGGTGTAGAGGGCTTGGCGGATCTGCTGGGCGGTGGCAGGGGTGAGCTCCGGCACTGCCAGGTAAACCTGGCGCGGCCCAATCTGACGCGCCTGGAGGGATGGACGAGGGCGGTTGAGCAAGTCCCTAAAGCTTTGCGGATCCCAGAAGCGATCGGCGGGATCCCCATATTCGCGCAGGATCTCTCGAATTAGCTCATACTCAACTTCGATGGGCGGGCGGGGATCCCTGTAGGTGCGGGCCAACAGGCGGGTGTAGAGGTCGTTGTAGTTGACCGCAGCAGCCTGGTTGCCCGCCTGCCAAGACTCGTTGATGAACAGCCCCACCAGATAGCGCAGATCCTGGCCCAGGGCTGGCGCAGGAGAAGGGGGCCGAAGCACGGGATTGGCTGGCGCCCCTTGGGAGGGAGAAGCTGGCGCAACACTTGGCTCCTCAATTGAGGGGACGACCGGAACGGGTGGCAGGGCTGCCTGGCCCATCACGCTGGCTGGAAGGATCCCGCCGATTGCCACGGCCATTGCCCACACTCTTCCTGCCTGCGCCCATCTCTTCATGGCGACCTGCCTTTTTGCAGAGGCTGCGAATAGAATAAACCCCGCGCACTCCCTTCTGCCACTGTCCGCAGTGGGGGGTGCCTATTTTTTGCCTCTCAAAACCCTAGCGGTTGTAGGTCTGGAGGTAAGGGCAACCCTGGCAGGTTCTAGCTCTCGGCAGACCAGATTTTGCGGATGGGCAGGGTAAAGCCGGGCAGCACGTCTTCTCCCAACAAGGTTTCTGGGTCTTCCACCAGCTCCGGCGCCTGTCCTGGCCGGTAGATCATCACCCGCTTGGCCTTGGGATCCAAAAGCCACCCCAAGCGGCAGCCGTTGTCCAAGTGCTCCTGCATCTTGGCCTGGGCTTGAACCCAAGAATCGGTGGGCGAGAGGATCTCCACCACAAAATAAAAGTGTCGGTCTAGTTTAGCCGACGTGAGCGGTGGGGTTGACCAGGCCAATTACTTGGGTGTAGGCGCCGCGAGCCTGGGTCACCCCGATGGTGCGCTCGGCTTTTTCGATCATGGGGCGGCGCAGGCTGACCACCAAAAATTGTGCCTGGCGGGATTGCTGCCAGATCATGTCGGCCAACTTTTCCACGTTGGCCCCATCCAAAAACATGTCCACTTCGTCAAAGGCATAAAAGCTGGAGGGGCGAAACCGTTGCAACGCAAAAATAAAGCTGAGGGCCGTCAAGGATTTTTCTCCGCCCGACATGGCGCTGAGACGACGCACCGGCTTGCCTTTGGGGCGGGCCACCAGGGTCAGACCCCCAGCCAAAGGATCCTCTGGGTTTTCCAATTCCAAGTAGCCCTCGCCCTCGGAAAGCTGGGCAAAGATGGTCTGGAAATGGCTGTTGATGGCATGGAAGGCATCCAAAAACGCTTGGCGGCGCAGAGTAGAAAAGTTCTCGATGCGCAGCAGCAATTCGGTGCGCTCTTGGTGCAGGGTTGCCAGTTTGGCGCTGAGATCCCCTAGGCGGGCTTGGGTCTGTTCATATTCGGCGATGGCCAACATGTTCACCGGCTCCAGGGATCGCAATTGCTCTTCGATTTTGCGTTTTTGCTGCTGCAGCTCGTCTAGGGTCAGGTGGGGGGGCAAGGGGGGAAGGGGATGCGGCAGCGCTTGGGCCGCAGCTTGCAGTTGGGTTTGCAGTTGGGCCAGGATGGCCTCTTTTTCTTGCTGTTGGGTGAGGGCGTTGTAGCGTTCCCATTCCAGGCGTTGGAGCTGCTGCTGTTGGACGCGCAGTTGAAATTCCTGCCGCTCTCGCTCTTGGCGCAGGTGGGCGAGGCGGGCTTCAATCTGGCCCATCTGTTGCCGTTGCTCGGCAATGTGCTGCTGGATTTGGGCGAGAGTGGCCTGGGCCTGGGCGATTTGCTCTTGAAGTTGGGCCTGACGCCGTTCGCCCTCTTGCAGGCGCTCCTGGTGGTGCTGGATCTGGGCCTGCTTCAGGTGTTGCTGGCTGAGGTTCTCCTGTTGCTGTCGCTCTAGGTGGGCCAGGTGGTGTTGCAGCTCCGCCAGGTGGCTCTCCTGCTGCTGCACTGTCTGCTGCAGTTGCTGCCAGTGCTGGTTGACCGGGGATCCCTCCAGTTGGCTGAGCTTGAGGGTGAGGTCGGCCAGGCGCTGTTGCAAGGGATCCCAGCGGAGTTGAATCTGGTGCAGCCGCTGCTGGATCTGGTGGCTTTCGCTTTGCCATTGCGTCAGGGATCCCTGTAGGTGTTGCAGGCGGGCCTGCTGGTTTTGGCAATCGGCCTGGTGTCGCTCCAGATATTGCCGGGCTTGCAGGGCATCCTGGCGGGCCAGGAGCAGGGTCTGGGCCAGTTGTTTTTCGCGGGCTTGGGCGGCTTTTAGGCGAGGGGTGAGGGCGGCCAGCAGCGCTTCCAGATCGGCCAGGCGGGCGCGCAGGGCTTCCCCTTCCGAGTGTTCGCCGGCAGAAAAATGGATCCCCTGTCGCTGCGGGCTGGTGCCGCCGCTGATGGCCCCTGAGGTTTCCAGCAGCTCCCCTTCCAGGGTGACCATGCGGTGCTGGCCGATGTAGGGCCGGGCCAGCTCCAGGCTCTGGAAAACCAGGGTGGATCCGAGCACAAAGCCAAAAACATCTCGGTAGCGCTCTTCAAAGTGCACCAAACGAATGGCGTAGTCGATCAGACCGTTTAAGTTGAGGGGGGCGGGCGGGCGGGCGGGCGGCAGCTTGTTCAGAGGCAAAAAGGTGGCGCGCCCCAGTTTTTCCCGCTTTAAGAGGTTGATGGCGCTGACGGCGACGCTGTCATCTTCCACCACCACAAAGTGCAGTCGGTTGCCTGCCGCGATCTCCAGCGCCAGTTGATACTGGGGATCCACCTGCCCCAACTGGGCCACCAATCCCAAAACCCCCGGCAGGCGGGCGCTCAGGATGGCCTGGGTGGCGCGGGATCCCTGGGATTCTTGCAGCACTTGGCGGCGGGTCTCCCATTTGTCCAGTTGCCGCTGCTTGGCGTGGAACTCGGCGGCCAGCCGCTCGTGGGTGGCGCGATCCAGCTCCAGGTTGGATTGCAGTTGCGCCAGCTCTTGGGCCAGGGCCTGCACCTGGGCTTCCGACTGCCGGCAGGCCTGTTCCAGCTCGGCGGTGAGGGCCAGGTGGGATCCCAGCCACGTCTCGATCTGGGCGATCTCCGCCTGGGTCTCCTGGCTTTGCCGTTCCAGTTGCCGTTGTCGCTCTTGCAGGCGAATTTGCTCCTGCTGCAGAGGCTCCTGTTCGGCGCGGATCTCTTCGAGGTGGCGGGTGAGGTAGCGCTGCTGCTTGACCCAGGCCTCGGCAGATTGGGACAGGGCCCGCAGTTGTTCACGGCTTTGCTCCAGGCTGATTCGGGCTTTCTGCACCTGGGCTTGCAGGGATCCCTGGGCTTGGGCCAGTTGCTCCTGTTGGCTTTGCAGGTGTTCCAGCTCTGTCTGCAGGTGCTGCTGTTGGGTTTGGCGCTCCTGCTGCAGGCGCTGCGCTTGCTCGATTTCCTGCTGCCAGGCTGCGATCTGTTGGCTGAGCTGTTGCCGTTGCACTTCGGTGGCAGCGATCTGGGCCTGCAGGTGCAGGTATTCTTCCTCCCCCAGGGTGTGGATGCGGCTTTGCAGCTCGCTCAGGGCGGCTTCGGCCTGCTGCAACTGCTCGCTCAAGGTCTGCACCTGAGCAGTGGCTTGCTCCTGAGCTACCAAAAGCTGACGAATGGCTGCCTGGGTTGCTTCCACTTGGGCTTGCAAATGCCGCCAGAGCAACACCTGTTGCTGCTGCTCCAGCGTTTGCCACTGCAGCCGCAGTTGCTGGTACTGCTGCGCCTTTTCGCTCTCCTTGAGCAGCCGCTCTCTTTGGGCTTGCCATTCCTGCTCGATGAGCCGGAAGCGCTCAATTTGTTCTCGCACCCCCTCCAGCTTGGCGTTGGCCTGGGCGATCTTGCGGTCGAAGGTGGCCACCCCCGCCAATTCGTCGAGGATCTGCCGCCGCTCCTTGGAGTTCATGGAGATGATGCTGGTAACATCCCCCTGCAAGACAACGTTGTAGCCGTTGGGGTAGATGTGCATCGCCTCCAGTTGCTCGTGCAGCTCGCTCAGGGTGCAGGGCACATCGTTGATGTAGAAGGTGCTGGTGTAGGGCAGGGAGTCGGGATCCTCCCCCTTGCCGGGGCTGACCCGCAGCCGACGGCTGACTTTCCATTCTCTGGGCTGGCCGTCTTCTCCCGGCCCCAGATCGAAGGTGACGGAAACGTGGGTCTCCACCCGCCGGTTGCTGTTGAGGCTGCCGGAATGCACCAGATCCGAAAGCCTCTCTGCCCGCATCCCCCGTGAGGAAGACAGCCCCAGCGCAAATAGGATCCCATCCAGGATGTTAGACTTGCCGGAGCCGTTGGGGCCGGAGATGACCGTAAAACCCGGCAACAGGGGCAGCGAGGTCGTGCTGCCAAACGACTTAAATCGGGTCAGCTCGATCCGCTTGATGTACATCCCACCCCATATCTGGTGCAACCAGCAGCAGATGATGGCACCAGGCTAGCACGGGTAGTGCAGCCTGCCCAGCCTCTAAGAAGGCCCAGGATCTGGGCTTGGATCGACGAGCAGATCGGCCTTTTGCAAAAGACGATGCACCTCTGCCTGTAGCTCTGGCCACTTGTAGGTGAGCAGGTTGGGCTTGGGGATGAGCAGCAACTGGTAGCCAGGCTTCAGGTTTGGACAGAGAGGCCGTATGGCCTCCCGCAGGCAACGCCGCAGCCGGTTCCGCCGTACCGCCGATTTGCTCACTTTTTTGCTAACTGCCAACCCCACCTGGCTGGGGATCCCTTCACACCCTGGGGGCATCGGCTGAAACAGAAGGGTCAAGCCCGCACCGGAACGACGCTGCCCCGCTTGGTAA
>NZ_JANSIZ010000112.1:0-5307 GCF_047462315.1 Synechococcus sp. H60.2
ACTCACGAGGCGGGTTCCCAGCCCCGGTTGCTGATTAGTAGCAACGTTGTAGAAAACCATCACCGTTCCCCTGTCCCTCTCTATCGCAAAACCACAAGCAGGGCAGACATGGTAACGGTTACTTAGCTCTGCCCACTCCTTGTGAACAGCACCGCACTTTGGACAGCGCTGAGACGGCTTGAGGGTTTGTGTAGGAAGAAACAAGACCAGACCACCTTTCTGCTCAATTTTGTAGAGTTGTACTGCCTATGCAGCGACTCCAGCCAGCCGTCCATCCAGGCGACTTGCCTGGGAATAGGGCGCAAGCGGCAGTGGTAGGCAATTCTCCTGGTGAGAGTATTGTACCTATTCACAACTGGGATGTTCCCGCCTCTCCCCAGCGACTCCGACCGACCCCCAGTCCCCCCATGTACGGGGGTACAGAGCGGGGCTTCAAGGACTACGTCCCGCTAGCACGAACGGCAGATTAGCTAGCTCTTGAGGGTCGGTAACTGGCGGAAGGCGGGGCGGACTACGCCCTCAAGCGTTGGGATCCCTTCACCGGAAAGCTTCTCAGTGTTCATCCCGAACACGGCAACTGGATTGGGGCAGTGGCCAGCGCTCCTGGGGATCGCTGGCTGGCCAGCGGCGGCGACGACTACTGCATTTGGCTGCGTCGCTTTCCTTCCCGCTCGGCGCTGCGGGTGTATCGGGATCCCGCGGCCTGTATCAGCCTCTGGCCCATGGGCTAGACCCCAACCCCAGAAAGCACTACCATTACCACCACCGCCGCAAAGATGATCAAAGCGTAAAACTGCGCCTTGCCGTTTTCCAGGTATTTCATCACTTCGCCGCTGACCATCGCCACCAGGCCCGTCAAGTTGACCACCCCATCGACAATGCGGCTGTCCACCTCCAGCGCTTCCCGCGCCACAAAGCGAGTGCCCTGCACAAAGACCCGATCGTAGAGATCGTCGATGTACCACTTGTTAAGCGAGAAGTAGTAGAGCGGCTGCAGGCTTTGGGGGAAGGTGCTCGGATCGATGCGCTTCTGCCAGTAGATCAGGCTGGCCAGGGCAAGGCCAATCAGCCCAATACCTACCGAGCTGCCCGCCATGACCAAAAACTCCGTCCAATCGAAGTGGCCAGCCAGCACCGCTTGCCACTCGGCTGCCACCAGCGGCAAAACCGATCCGGCCTCCGCCACAGTCTCGCCCGGCGGATGGATAAAGGCCTCAAAGAAGTTGGCAAAGGGAGTGCCCACCAAGCCGATCAGCACCGAAGGAACCGCCAGCGCCACCAGCGGAATCGTCATCGACAGGGGAGACTCATGCGGCTCGGCAGCGTGGCCATGCCCATCGTGCCCGTCTTCCACAGCTTCAGGATGGCTGCTGGGCTGGGGCTTTTCGTAAATGTTCATGGCACCGGGGCCAAAGGCCGGCTCCTTCCCGGCAAAAGCGTAGGCAAAAGCCGGCACCGGTCGGCCCTGGCTGACGGCTACCTCCTGCCGCAGTCTCAGGTTGGTGCCGCGAAACTCCCCTTCAAAGGTGAGGAAGTAGATGCGGAACATGTAGAAGGCGGTGATCCCCGCCGTGAGGAAGCCCACCCCCCAGAGGGCTGGGTTGTGCTCAAAAACCGCAGCCAAAATCTCATCTTTAGACCAAAAGCCGGCAAAGGGCGGGATCCCACAGATGGCCAGTGTGCCAATCAAAAACGTGATGGCCGTAACTGGCATGTATTTGCGCAGCCCTCCCATCAGGCGCATGTCCTGGGACAAAACCGGGTCGTGGCCCACCACCGCCTCCATGCCATGAATTACGGAGCCAGAGCCCAAAAAGAGCAGCGCCTTGAAGTAGGCGTGGGTCATCAGATGGAATAAGCCCGCCCCATAGGCGCCGGATCCCATGGCCATGACCATATAGCCCAGTTGGGAAATGGTGGAGTAAGCCAGGCCCTTTTTGATGTCGTTTTGGGTAATGGCGATGCTGGCCCCCAAGAAAGCCGTGCCCGCCCCTGTCCAGGCAATGAGGTTCATGACTGCCGGGATCCCTTCCAGCACTGGGAACATACGTGCCAACAGGAATACTCCGGCAGCAACCATGGTGGCCGCGTGGATGAGGGCCGAAATAGGCGTGGGACCTTCCATGGCATCCGGCAGCCACACGTGCAGCGGGAACTGAGCCGACTTGGCCACCGGCCCCAAGAACACCAAGAGGGCAAACAGGGCAACCAAGCTGCTGCTCACCGAGCCGTTGGCCACCATCTGCTCCACATTGCGGGCCAGTTCCTCGAACTCGAAGGTTCCAGAAATCCAGTAAAAGCCCAAAATGCCCAGCAACAGACCAAAGTCGCCCACCCGGTTGACCACAAATGCCTTCTGGGCTGCCTCTGCCGCCGCCTGCCGCTCGTACCAGAAGCCAATCAGCAGGTAGGAGCACATCCCCACCAGCTCCCAGAAGATGTAGATCTGTACCAGGTTGGGACTGAGCACCAGGCCCAGCATCGAGGAGGCGAACAGACTCAGGTAGGCGTAGAAACGTACATAGCCGGGATCCTGGGCCATGTAGCCATCGGAGTAGATCTGTACCAAGAAGGCCACGGTGGTCACCACCACCAGCATCATGGCGCTGAGGTGGTCGACTACAAAGCCCATGTCCAGCGAGAAGGATCCCGCCTGGGCCCAGGTGATGGTTCTGAGGACGGTTTCATGGCCCTGCAGTTGGCTGGCCAAGAGGGCAAAGGCGTGAACCATCGCCGTCCCCGTTGCGAACACACTCAAAAAGGCGGCTAGAGAGCGGTTGGCCCTTGTCCAGGCGTTGAACACCAGGATGCCTAGGCCAAGCAAAAAGGCTGCCACCAGGGGATAGACGGGGATCAACCAGGCGTATGCGTAGATGAATTCCATGGGATACTGCTGAATGCGTTCTCTTGCGGTAGTGAACCCTCCCTGCTGGCCGGTGGGAATCTGTCTACGGGTCAGAGGCCGGCAGTTGCTCTGGGGCTTCTGATATTGTAAATCTTTGCAACACAATCAGCGCCCCCCTGCAGTCACCCAATCCATGAGAGCAAAGATTTTTCCTCCCGATCAACCGGGATCCCCGCAGGAGAATCGGAAGATAGGCTGAAAGTTATCCCTAAGCCTGTGGCAAGATGACAGGGATCCCTTGTAAGCGCTACAACTGAAGGCTGAAAGCCACAGACTGTCTGGAGAAAAGCCCATGAGCCTAAACCTGGTGACCCTGGTGGGGAGAGCCGGAATGGATCCAGAGGTGCGCTACTTTGAGTCGGGCAAGGTGGTGTGTACCTTTAGCTTGGCGGTCAACCGCTTCCGCAAAGGAGAGGACAAGCCCGATTGGTTCAACCTGGAGCTGTGGGGGCGCACCGCTGAAGTGGCCGGAGAATATGTGCGCAAGGGCAGCCTCATCGGGGTAACAGGCAGCCTCAAGTTCGATCGCTGGAAAGATCGAACCACTGGGGAGGATCGCCAGAGGCCGATCATCGCCGTGGATCGGCTGGAATTGCTGGGATCCCGTCAAGATCGCGAGCCTGACCTGCCTGCAGAGGAGCCGTTCTAAGTCCCCTCCAACCGACGTTGGCACTCCCGCACCACCTCGGCCAAGTCTTGACTACACCAGGGGTAGCTTAAGAGTGGCCGTTGGATTACCCACAGGGGAATCCCCAGAGTTTTAGCCACAGCCTGCTTGATGGCCAGGCCACCAGCTTCTCCAGAGTCCTTACTAATAACCACTTGGGGCTCCAGCCTCTGCCAAAGCTGCAGTTCCTGCTCCAAGCTGAGGGGCAAGCGCATCCCAATCACCCGCTCGGCAGGGATCCCGGCTTGCACTGCCCGGGGAACCGACTCTGGCAGCACCCGCGCCCACAGTTGGCAGCGATCCTGCCAGGGCACAAACAGGGGCAATGCCTTCACCCCCACCGTTAGCAGCACCCGCCGCCCTGCCAGTACGCCATCCGTGAGCAACACCTGCCAGTCTGACGCTACCTGTACCCAGGGATCCAATGCCACCGGGGGGCGCTCGTAGCGCAGGTAGGGGATCCCCAGTTGGGCGGTCACCTGCATGGCCAGTTGCGAGATCTCTTGGGCGAAGGGATGGGAAGCATCCACCAGCACGCGGATCCCGTGTTCCTGTAGAAACTGTAACAAAGACAGGGGCGAAAATCGGGTAACTATCACTTGCCCCGGCAAATCCCGATATAGCCTTCTGGCCCCCTCGGTGGTGACGGTGGCTATCCAAGGGATCCCCTCATGGCTGAGGACGTGGGCCAAGCTGCGGCTTTCGCTGCTGCCACCGATGAGGGCCACTTCAAGTGATTTACGAACCGAGCCCATGTTGTGTTGCCAAAGTTTGCTACCAGTGGATACGATCGAGGTCTAAAGGCTGGAGGCGAGTGCTCATGATCGAGATGCATGTGGCTGGGATCGCGGTCGACGCTGTCAACCAGGCTCCCATTGTCATCTTGCGCGATACCCATGAGCGGCGTGCCCTACCCATCTGGGTAGGAAGAGCGGAGGCCAACGCCATTCTGCAGGCGCTGGACGACCAAAAGCCCCTCCGCCCTATGACCCATGACCTTATTCTGAACTCCTGGAAAGCTTGGGGGATCAAGCTGGAGCGGGTTATCATCCATGCCCTGCTGGACAATACCTTCTATGCAGTGCTTGTTACAGTCTGCGGCGATAAGAAGCAGGAGATTGACTGCCGCCCCAGCGATGCCATTGCCCTTGCCCTGCGGGCCCATGCCCCCATCTGGACTGTAGAAGAGGTAATCGCGGAAGCCTCGATCCCGATGAACCAAGATGCTGACGAAGCAGAGCGAGAGGCCTTCCGCAAGTTTGTGGAAAACGTAACGCCCAAAGACTTTATTCGCAGCCACCCCTTCACTGACCACCCCACGGAAGCAGACAGTTGAAGTTATAGCCTTCCTGAGCTGTCCCCTACTGGAGGAGCTGAAGCCATTGGCCGGTCTCTACTCTCGCTAGCCTAGGGGTCTGCTTGGGTTGACTTCTCTCCTCCCTTTCAAAGGACCCGACGGTGTCGCTGACCACCGACGCGAACGCTTTGAGCTAGATATAGGTCACTACCAGCGTGGCAGGCTAGCAGGCTCTCATCCCAAAGCAGCCACGTTGGTCAAACGCCAAGACGGTTCCTACTACATCCAGATTGGCGTGGAGTCTGAAGCACCAGAGCCGGAGCACGCCGTCAAGGCAATGGGCGTGGATTTGGGTAGGAGGGATATTGCCCAGACCTCTGAGGGGGATCACTGGAATGGACAGCGGTTGAACCGGGTCAGAGACCACTACTCCCGGTT
>NZ_JANSIZ010000113.1:0-5162 GCF_047462315.1 Synechococcus sp. H60.2
GAAGCGATATATCCAGAATCAGTCAGGAGGCGCTATCCCTCCCCACCCGGGTGGGGAATCCCGCGCCTTACGTTGACTTGATGCAAGAAGTCCGCGACTGCTGTGACCACTGTCCACAACAGCAAGGCCAGCAACAGCCATGCGACGGCTCCGCTTAGAGGCGGCGGAAGAGATCTCACCCAGGGCACAGGGGATAGCTTGGTAGTCCCACACTAAAGTGCGGGGCGGAGAAGCCCGCCAGCAACTTAAGTTGCTCTCCCTTCGCGCCAGCGGGCTGGAGGCCTTAGCAAGCACCTGCTACGGTGGAAAACCTGAGCAGTGCAGAGCGTGGGGGCGTTGCTTAGCAAAGTAAGCAGAACCTTAGAGCTTTGCCCTAGGGAAGTGGGTAGGGGCGTCTTGACAGCGCCTTTACGAGCCTGCTTGTGGACTGCGTAAGAATCCTCCGACTTTAGTCGGGGGAGTGTCAAAACAGGGTTAGGCTTAGCCAGATAACGGCCTGCTCCTCCCCCAGAGAGGAAAAGGCTGGCAGTGAGAGATCTCCCTGGCCCACGCTGAAACTCCAATCTAGTGGGTTTTGGAAGGGGAGCGCAGGGTGTGCCAGGGTGGAGATACAGGCGATAATAGCTTCAGCAACGTGCCCTACTGGGATCCTCTGCGATGGAAGCCTTCTTCGAGTTCCTTTGGTCTGCCTCGGCCGTTTTGCTGGTGATACTGGTGTTGTTGCATAGCCCCAAAGGGGATGGGCTGGCGGGCATCGGCGGCCAAGCTCAATTGTTCTCCAGCTCCAAAAGCGCCGAGCAGAACCTCAACCGCATCACCTGGACGGTAGCCACCCTCTTCCTCTCCATCAGCGTGGTGTTGGGGGCAGGCTGGCTCTCGGCAGCCACAGGCCCCTAGGGATCCCTGTCATCGTGGCGGTCATCTACTTGCACGGATTCGGCTCTGGGCCCCAATCGGCCAAGGCTACTTTTTTCCGGCAGCGGCTGCAGCAGCTTGGGATCTCTCTGCAGGTGCCCGATCTCAACCAGGGCAACTTTGCCCAGCTTACCTTGACCCGCCAGATCCGGCAGGTTTCTGAGCAGTTGGCGCAAATGGGCCATCCTCCCGTTACCCTTATTGGTTCTAGCTTGGGGGGACTGGTGGCCGCCTGGGTGGCTGAGCAGCAACCCTGCGTGCAGCGTCTGGTGCTCTTGGCACCGGCCTTTGGCTTTCTGGGCCATTGGCTGCCGCGGCTGGGGGCGGAGGCGGTGGAAAGCTGGCAACGCACTGGGCAAATGCCGGTATTTCACTACGGAGAAGGCCGTCCACTGCTGTTGGAGTACGGCTTTGTCACCGATGCCCAACACTACCCGGATGGGGCGTTGCGCCGGCCTGTGCCCACCCTGATTGTGCATGGGATCCGGGACGAGATCATTCCTATCCAGGCCAGCCGCGACTACGTGGCCCGTCGTCCTTGGGCGCAACTGGTATCTGTAGAGAGCGACCACGCCCTCACCGATGTGTTGGATCCCATCTGGCAGGTTACCAGCCGCTTTTGTGGCTGGGGGATGGCGACAGAGCAGCCTTGTTGCTAAGGGGATCCCTGTCCCGCGCTTGCCCAACTGTCTATGCAACCCGAAGCGCTCCGCGCCGCTGACGCGACTGCCGGCTTGCTTTTGGATATGGACGGGGTAATCGTGGATTCGGAGCCGATCCACGCCCGCGCCGGAGTCATCGCCCTGCAGCGCTGTCAGATCTCTCTGGATCTGGCTCCCATCTCCCTGCAGTTTAAGGGGCGCACCGACCAGGACATGTTCGAGTATCTCGTAGAACACCTGACGGACACCCCGCCCGTAGAACGATCCCTGCTGGTGCAGCGTTTGATCGAGGAAAAGGCCAAGGCTTTTGGAGAACTACTGGGAGAGGTGCCGCTGGTGCCAGGGGTGCTGGAGTTTTTGGCGGCTAGCCGCCGCCGCTTCTCGGCCCTCGCCCTCACCACCTCGGCCACCCGTCGGGATCAAGAGCAGATTTTCCAGCGCTTTAACCTGCACCGCTGGTTCGACGCCGTGGTTACTGCCGAAGATATTCGGCGGGCCAAGCCCGACCCCGAGCCCTATTTGAAAACGGCTGCCAAGGTGGGCTTGGATCCCAGCCGGTGTTTGGTGGTCGAAGACTCCACCCACGGGATCCGCGCCGCCAAGGGGGCCGGCTGCTTGGCAGTTGGCCTCACCACTGCTTTCACTGCCGAGGAACTGCGCCGGGCGGGGGCCGATGCGGTGGTGGACAGCTTTGCCGAGTTGGCAGCACTTCTGAGCTTGCCTGTATAGGGAGCACAGACCCATGCAGGATCCTCTCTCTCCAGCACCGGTTTTTTTACGGCAGGCCCTGGATCGCTATCCATTTACCTCGCGGCGACGGGTGGTGATGGGCAAACGGGGAGCCGTGGCCACCAGCCAACCGCTGGCAGCAATGGCGGGTATGGAGATGTTCTGGGCCGGCGGCAATGCCGTGGATGCAGCCGTGGCGATGGCGGTGGCTTTGACGGTGGTGGAGCCGACTTCCAATGGCATTGGTGGCGATGCTTTTGCGCTGGTGTGGGAGGGAGGGGAGAAGGGCCGGCTGTACGGCTTGAATGCTTCCGGTCGCAGCCCAGCTGCCCTGACGCCGGAGCGCTGTGTCGGCCAGATTCCCGCTTACGATTGGTTGGCAGTAACGGTGCCGGGGGCTGTTTCGGCTTGGCAAGCCTTGCACCGGCGCTGGGGACGGCTGCCCTTCGAGCGCCTGTTTGGGCCCGCCCTTCGCTTGGCCTGCGAGGGGTTTCCGGTTTCTCCCCGGATTGCCCAACTGTGGCAGGCGGCGGAGGCCACCTATTTGCCGCTGCCGGATCCCCGCCACGAGGCCTTCAAAGCCGTTTTTTTCCCCCAGGGGCGTGCTCCACGGGCGGGGGAGCGCTGGAGCAGCCCTCTGCATGCACAAACCCTGGCAGAGATTGCCCATAGTGGCGGCGAGAGTTTTTACCGGGGGGAGCTGGCGGAGAAGCTGCTGGCTTTTTCGGATACCACCGGCGGTCTCCTGTCCCGCGCCGACTTGGCAGAACATCGGGCCGACTGGGTAGAACCCATCCATACCGATTACCGCGGCTACACCGTCTGGGAGATCCCCCCCAATGGCCAGGGCATTGCCGCCCTGATGGCCCTCAACCTTTTGGAGGGTTTTGAGCTGGGTCGGATCCCCTACGAGGCCGGCGAGCGCTATCACCTGCAGATTGAGGCGATGAAGCTGGCTTTTGCCGATGTGAGCCGACAGGTAGCGGATCCCGACTATCTGCGGGTGAGTCCCGCCCAAATGCTGGATAAACGTTATGCCCAGCAACGGCGGCTGTTGATCGGTTCTAGGGCCATCCCCTTGGCTCAGCCAGGGCTACCTCAGGGGGGAACGGTTTACTTGGCCACAGCTGATGGCGACCTGATGGTGTCTTTGATCCAATCCAACTTCGACGGCTTCGGCAGCGGCCTGCTGGTTCCAGGGACAGGGATTGCCCTCCACAATCGCGGCACCGGATTTACCTTGGAGCCCGGTCATCCCAACCAGGTGGGCCCGCGCAAGCGCCCCTACCACACGATTATCCCCGCCTTTCTTTCCAAAGATGGGATCCCTCTCGGCCCTTTTGGCGTCATGGGAGGGACGATGCAGCCCCAAGGCCATGTGCAGGTGGTGGTGAATCTGGTGGATTACGGCCTGAACCCCCAAGCGGCTCTGGATGCGCCCCGCTGGCGGGTGCTTCTCGACCAAGGGATCCCGCAGGTGGCGCTGGAGAGCACGGCCCCCCCTCAGGTGGTGGGAGAGCTTGCTGCGCGGGGCCACGCGGTGCAGGTGGTGGCTGCAGAAGAGGACTACGGCCTTTTTGGCCGGGGACAGATCATCTTTCGCGATGGGGATCACTTAATCGGGGCTTCCGAACCCCGTGCCGATGGGTTGGCCCTGGCCTGGTAGAAGGATCAGCTCATCACCATGCCACCGTCGATGGCGAAAACCTGCCCGGTGATGTAGGCTGCCGCCGGGTCGGCCGCCAAAAAGCGCACCAGCCCCGCCACTTCCGCTGGGGATCCCAGTCTCCCTAGAGGGATCTGGGCCAGGATGGGGCCGGGATCCAACTTCTCGGTCATCTGGGTGGTGATAAAGCCGGGGGCAACGGCGTTGACGGTGATGTTGCGGCTGGCCAGCTCGCGGGCTGCTGTCTTCGTCAGACCAATCACCCCTGCTTTGGCGGCGCTGTAGTTGGCCTGGCCGGGATTGCCCACCAGGCCCACCACCGAGGTGATGTTGATGATCCGCCCCTGCCGCTGCTTGACCATGATCTTGGCGGCTGCCTTCAGGCAGAGGAAGACCCCCGTGAGGTTGAGATCCAGCACCACCTGCCAATCTTCCGGCTTCATGCGTAGCAGTAGGGTGTCGCGGGCCATGCCGGCGTTGTTCACCAGCACGTCCACCCGCCCCCAGCGCTCCATCACCTGCTCAAAGAGTTGTTCCACCGCCGACGGCTGGGAGACATCGGCGGCCACAGCCATCCCTTCGCCCCCCAGAGCGGCGATCTCCTGCACCAACGACTCAGCCTCGGCGGCGGAGCGGGCGTAGTTGACGACCACCTTGGCGCCAATCGCCCCCAGATGCAAGGCAACGGCCCGGCCAATGCCGCGGCTGGCTCCGGTGACCACTGCCACCTGGTTGTCGAGCGAAGGCAAGGGGAGAAGTTCAGACATAGGCAGCAGCTTCCCGCTTATTTCTACCGCCGCAACAGTATAGGATGCTTTGGCCTTGTCTGGGGCGGGGAGCGGGTTTCTTTGCCATCCCTCCTATGGCCATTCCAACCGCAATGAGACTGCCTGCCGCCTCGATCCCAAACTCCCCTCTCCTTTTGGGAGAGGGGCCGGGGGTGAGGGCTAGCGGCGCCGAGCGCTTGAGCAACTGACTGGGAAGACCCCCGCGCGTTAGCGGGCCGTAGGCCCCAACGGTAGGTGCTATCGCTGCTCGCGCAAGCGAACAGAGTTCCCTAGGGGGTTCAGGGAGAAACCAGTAAACTACCCGGCTCCGACCGCTAAGCGGTAGGGAGCGGGCTTTCTGTAGCCCTGCAGTTGGCAAGCCAACCACGGGCCCCCCTCGTTCCCCCCGTATACGGGGGGATG
>NZ_JANSIZ010000114.1:0-5033 GCF_047462315.1 Synechococcus sp. H60.2
TTGGGAAGGGCTAGGCTTTGGCATGATTTGCTCCCTAGAACCAGAATCAGTCAGAGGGTGCTATCCATCCCCACCGTATAGACGGTGGGGAATTCCGCACCTTACGTTAAGGGCCCTGGATCCTTCCCCAAGAGCTCAGGTTTCCTGTTGTACACTGGGTTCAAGTTGGAAAATGAGGGATCCCCCATGCACTTTCAACCCGACGGCGCTCTGGACGACAGCTTGCCAGGAATAGCTGCGGAGGCGACGGTTTGGAATGCGCTGCGGCAAGCCCTGGCCTCTGATCCCGGCTACCTCCTCCATCAGTTCAGCATTTATGACCCTCAGGGCCGCCCCAAGGCCAAGCCCGACATTCTATTGATTCATTTTGAACTGGGCTTTTGGATTTTCGAGTGTAAGGGCTACAACCTTTACAATATCGAGGCCATCGACGGCAGCGAGTGGCGCATGCGCGAGTGGCACAGGGAAACCGAAACCCCTCTGGCGCAGGCCGATAATCAAATGTTTCAGATTAAGAATTGGCTGCAGCAAAATCTGGAAACTCGGCCTCTCCAGGCGCGCGTTGCCTGGCAATATCGGCTAGCTTTGCCTCGCATTCAGCGACAAGAATGGCAGGAGCGCTTCGGGGATCCCCCTTTTACCGGCGCGCTGCTTTTTGCGGATGATTTGGAAAACCCAGAGCAGTTGCGGCAAACTCTGTACGCAGCCAAAGAGGCCAATGGCGCTCCTCTCAACGCCACAGAATGGGAAGTGATCCTCAAAATGTTGGGGATAGGGCTGGGGGATCCCGGCGAAGACCCAGTATATGACTACGATCCGCAGGCGGTGATCCGGCGCGTCCAAGAAGGGATCTTCAAACTCGATGAAGACCAACGCAAAATCGCCACCCAATATCCTGAGGGGCCGCAGCGGTTGCGGGGCCTGGCGGGGACGGGCAAAACGGTAGTCTTGACTCGCAGGGCAGCCAAAATCCACGCTGACCACCCGGATTGGGACATCGCCGTAGTTTTCTACACCCGCTCTCTCTATGAGCAAATTCGCAGGCAAATCTCGGAAGTCTGTCAGAGCAAGTTTGACATCGAGCCAAATTGGCAAAAGCTTTGGGTGATGCATGCCTGGGGATCCCAGGATCAGCTTGGGTTTTATCGCCTGCTCGCTCACCAATGTGGCTTAACGCCCAAAAGCCTGGATCGGGCAAGGGCAGAGTTAAGGGATAAAAATGACTATACAACGGAGCCTTTCAAATACGTCTGCGAAGAGTTAGAACAAGAGTTAAAAGCCAAGGAAATCCCTAAACTTTTTGACGCCATCTTGATCGATGAAGGTCAAGATTTGCCGCCTGCCTTTTACCGTTTAGCCTATCAAACTTTACGGGATCCCAAGCGGCTCTACTGGGCCTATGATGAAGCCCAGAGCATTGGCTCGTTGACGGTGCCGGGGGCAGCCGAGCTGTTCGGGCGCGACAAGACGGGCAAACCCAAAGTGCGGTTGGGAGGGCGAGCCATCGTACTGCGCCATTGCTACCGCACTCCAAACATCATCCTCATGGCTGCCCATGCCATCAACATGGGTCTTTTGCGTGGAGGCCATCCTTTGCAGGGGGTCACCCAAAAAGAGCAGTGGGAAGGTTTGGGTTACGAAGTGGTGGAAGGTGATTTTCGTAAGCCTGGATCCCCAATTACCCTCACCCGCAAGGCTTGCCACCCCGTCGATCAAGAAAACTTTGATCCCAAGGTGGATCCCCAGTCGCTGCTGGTCTGGCGCACCTTCCCTTCTGAGGAAGAGGAGCAGAATTGGATTGCCCAACAGATCGAGCGCGACCTGAAGCAGTGGAGTTTTCGGCCGGAAGATCTTCTAGTGACAAGTGTAGCCAGCTTCAGAGGGAGCAGACCCTACTGGGAAAGCCTAAAGGCCAGGCTCAAACAAAGAGGAATTAGCGCCCTCATTGCTGGCGAAGATGCCGATCGGGATATTTTCCGCTTGCCGGGGCATGTCACCCTATCGGGGATCTTCCGGGCCAAGGGCAACGAAGCTTGGAAGGTCTACGTCTGCCAGTTTCAAAACGTCACCGAGCCGGGGCTAAGTGTAGAGGAGCAACTGCGCCGGCGCAATCAAGCTTTTGTGGCCTTGACACGCACCAAGATCTGGTGTGTGGTAACAGGGATCTCCCCCAAAGATCAATTGGCTCCCGCCTTCCAAGAGCTGCGGCAGGCCAAGGAGCAGTACCCCTACCTACGCTTCCCGGCTTTTAACAAGGGATCCCTGCGGCGGGTTCATGAGGTGGATCTGGACTTGGAAGGTGCTTGAAGAATTACTGTCTGCCCTCAAGCGAGCCCAGCTCTGTCATCGCTTTTGCCATGTCGTCTAGGTCGTTCACCTTCTCCTCAATGGCTGCAAGAATTGCGTCGTAGGTGTTGGCCGAGGCAGAGGTGGCAGCAGCTTTGGTGGTAGAAGTGGAGCTGAATCCCTTTCCAAACCCAGACGGGTGGGCGGCAAAGTTGCCAGAGCCTGTTGCTTGGCGAACTTGATTGAGGCGGGCAATCTCTTGGGCCAAAAGATCCCGTTGTGAGCGGAGCTGATCGAGTTTGGCAGCGCCCTCTTTCAAGTACTGAACAAGCTTCTGTTTTTTGGCTTGCAAATCTTCTATTGAGGCTTTTAGATTTTGCTCTTCTGCACGCAGTTGCGCCAGCCATGCTTGCTGAGATCGGATCTGGGATCCCAACTCACAATGGGTTTGAGGATCAGTTCCATCGCCCGCTTCCTCTTCCTGAAGCTTTCCTTTCAAAAATGCTCAACGCCTTACGGCAATCAAAGGAAAATCATCGGCTTTTCTGCAGTTAGGCGGGTGGGCAGGGGAGCGGTGCTCAACGCCTTACGGCAATCAAAGGAAAATCATAGCAGCGGGGCCGCCGCATCTACAAAATCGGAACAGTGCTCAACGCCTTACGGCAATCAAAGGAAAATCATGAGCAACCTACCGCAGAGATCCTCCAGCCGTTCATGAGTGCTCAACGCCTTACGGCAATCAAAGGAAAATCATATAAGCGATCGGCTTGTCTTCCGCGTCCTTTAGGACGTGCTCAACGCCTTACGGCAATCAAAGGAAAATCATTTAGGTGGGCTGCACGGAACGAAACTGACTGGCCGGTGCTCAACGCCTTACGGCAATCAAAGGAAAATCATACGCCCACCAGAGATCCACGATGGCCGCCACCAGCTGTGCTCAACGCCTTACGGCAATCAAAGGAAAATCATTTGAGTGTCCACCCGCGTATCTTGACGGTTGTGTTAGTGCTCAACACCTTACGGCAATCAAAGGAAAATCATTTCCTAGGTCAATGGTTGGACGTGAAGCCGATTCTGTGCTCAACGCCTTACGGCAATCAAAGGAAAATCATGCTCATACCACCGGCGTTCGAACCGCGTGTTCAAGACAAGTGCTCAACGCCTTACGGCAATCAAAGGAAAATCATCCAGAGGGCCTTATCTGAGTTAACTCGCGCTGGCCTAGGTGCTCAACGCCTTACGGCAATCAAAGGAAAATCATCTGAGCACCAGGGCTCCCAGAACATCTCCCTATAGAGTGCTCAACGCCTTACGGCAATCAAAGGAAAATCATGGCAGCAATACTGGCAGCTGTCCTGGCGAGGCTTTAGTGCTCAACGCCTTACGGCAATCAAAGGAAAATCATGTCGTCCACAAGCTGCCACCCCAACCCCGTGCAGTAAGTGCTCAACGCCTTACGGCAATCAAAGGAAAATCATCTCCGGAAGAGATTCGAGGCCCCTATGCGACAAGGAGACGTGCTCAAGGCCTTACGGCAATCAAAGGAAAATCATGGGACTTTACAGGGTGCCGCCATTACCAGATAATCCGTGCTCAACGCCTTACGGCAATCAAAGGAAAATCATCTGGGGTTCCCAGCTAGTGAGCCTCTGGAGTCCTGGCCGTGCTCAACGCCTTACGGCAATCAAAGGAAAATCATAAGGCGAAGGAACGGTAGGAAACAACAGAGACACTAGTGCTCAACGCCTTACGGCAATCAAAGGAAAATCATTTGACAGGCCTGCTCATGACGGTTGACTGGACCGGCATAGTGCTCAACGCCTTACGGCAATCAAAGGAAAATCATTCTCTCCGGAACTGGTTAGTGATGGAGTTGGAGCAGTGCTCAACGCCTTACGGCAATCAAAGGAAAATCATGTAGCCATCCCACTTCTTCCCGACAGTCCGCTGCTGTGCTCAACGCCTTACGGCAATCAAAGGAAAATCATATCCGTGGGGCTGCGCTCCTGATTCAGCCAATAATAGGGTGCTCAACGCCTTACGGCAATCAAAGGAAAATCATAAGAACCGCGGAAATAGGCTGCTTCACGTACCAGGTGCTCAACGCCTTACGGCAATCAAAGGAAAATCATTGGGAGAAGTTCTTGCGACGGATCGCTGTGGAGCCTGCGTGCTCAACGCCTTACGGCAATCAAAGGAAAATCATCTCGTCGCCACGAGGATCCGCGCTTTGTCTTTCTTGTGTGCTCAACGCCTTACGGCAATCAAAGGAAAATCATTAGATTCTGCCCACTTATCGTAAGCGCGGAGGCGGCGTGCTCAACGCCTTACGGCAATCAAAGGAAAATCATCGCCCTGCTCCCCGACATCTACGGGAGCATCGCCAAGTGCTCAACGCCTTACGGCAATCAAAGGAAAATCATGGTGATTATTGGCGGTGCCGACAGCGATAAGCGTGTGGTGTGCTCAACGCCTTACGGCAATCAAAGGAAAATCATCAGTTTTTCCAACTTCTCCCACGCGGAGTGAGCGCGTTGTGCTCAACGCCTTACGGCAATCAAAGGAAAATCATCTGGAAAGCGAGGCGAGGGTGAAGAACTTGTTCGACCTCATGTGCTCAACGCCTTACGGCAATCAAAGGAAAATCATTTTCAGGAGTGGAATGCGAGTTACAGCCTGTTAATTTAAAATAGGGTACAGGTTTTAAGAGGAAGGAGAGAAGGGAATGCCAACCCATTCTTTGGATC
>NZ_JANSIZ010000115.1:0-4850 GCF_047462315.1 Synechococcus sp. H60.2
AGCCTTGTGGGGCAAGGCATCGAGCGGGTCAACGAAAGAATCGGCCTTTGCGGGATTTGGCGAGGCGCTCGCAGAGCCGCTGCTACCGTTTTTGTGTTGCTTTGCCAACACGAGATGCGTACGGGATTAGCCCCGCAGGCGACCGGAGCGCAGGATGCTGAGGATGAGCCACAGCCCCAGCAGGCTGGCGGCGCCAAAGAGCAGCTCGCTTAGCCAAAAGACCTGGAAGCGCTGGGTTTGCGCCGAGATGATGGCAGCGCCAATAATCAGGGATCCAACCAGGATGCTGTAGGAGAGGCGGTTGGCCGACTGGTCCAGGCTGGTGCGGAGGCCTTCCAGCTCCTGCACCGTCAGGTTCCAGCGCTGGGTCTCGGAGGTGATGCGGCTAAGCAGCACTTCCAGTTGCCGCGGCGACTGCAGCGAGAGGTTTTTGAGATCCAGGGCTGTGCGCAGCAGCGAGGGCAGGGGGGCCTCCCCCAGCAACTGCTGCCGAAACACATCGGCCATCAGGGGGCGAATTTGCTCCGGCAGATTGTAGTCTGGGGTGAGCTGGCGGGCGATCCCTTCCAGGTTGGCCAGGGCCTTGGCGCACAGCCCCAGGTTGCCGGGGATGCGGATCTGGTTGCGCCGTGCCGCCTGTAGGATCTCGGAAAAGAGCTCGCTAAAATCCAGCTCGGCAACGCTCAGGGTGTAGTACTGGCGCAAGAGGCGCTCGTATTCCCTCTGCAGTTGGGCCAGGCTGACGGCGGGATCCCGCGGGCTGCCCCTGGGACTTTCCGGCAGGGCCAGTTCCAGCGTGAGCTCGGCACAGCGCTGGGCATCCAGGCTGACGATGGCCAAAATCAGCTCCAGCACAATCTGCTGCGTGCGGGGATCCAGCCGCCCAATCATGCCGCAGTCCAAGAGGGCCACGCGACCGGATCCCAGGTAGAAGAGGTTGCCGGGGTGGGGATCGGCGTGGAAATAGCCGTCAAGGCAGATCTGCTGGAAAAAGGCGCGGGTGAGCAGGCGGGCAATCTGCTGCGGGTCGGCGTCACTGCGATCCGCCTCCAGCAGGGGCTTTCCCTCGATCCACTCCAGCGTCAGCACCTTGGGGGTAGTGAGCGCCCAGTAGACGCGCGGCACCACCAACTGTGCTGGGTCAAACCAACGGCTGGCCTGCAGGCGTTGCCGCAGTTGCTCCGTGTGGCGGGCTTCCTGGGTAAAGTCCAGCTCCGCCTGCAGCGCCCGGCAAAACTCATTGGCCAAGGCCACCACGTCTGTTAGCCTACCGAACTCCGTTTGCGCCACCAGCTCAGCAATGCTGCGGATGAGCTTTGTATCTCGCTCTACTATTGCCTCCAAACCCGGCCGCTGGATCTTGAGAGCCACCGCTTCGCCGCTGAGCAGGCGGGCGCGATGGACTTGGGCAATGGATCCCGCTGCCACCGCTTCTGTGTCCAGGCTGCTGAATATCTGCTCCAGCGGCTTTTGCAACTGCTGGCGCAGCAGGATCTCCACCGCCTTCCAGGGCACGGGGGGCACATTGCTCTGCAGCGTGCTGAGGGCCTCAATGTACTCCCGCGGCAACAGATCGGGGCGGGTGCTCAGCAACTGGCCCAGCTTCACATAAACCGGCCCTAGATCCACCAGGATGTTGCGCAGCACCATCGGCGGCGGCAGTTGCGGCTCTTCCGCCCTGCCCAAGGAGAGCAAGCGCCGCATGTAGTCCCAGCCGTGGCGCAGGACTACTTCCAGGATCTCCGCCTGCCGGGCGCTGTTCTGAGCCAGCCGCGCAAAGACCACCCCTTTTCCCTCCTCTGCCGAAATTGCCTAGAGACAGCTTAGAAAAAGGGCACGGGAGCCACCCGGCGGGTTCCGTCCCAGCCGCTGGCTAGCCCCTCCCGCAAGACCCGCAACACTTCGTCGGTGCTGGCGTTGGGCTCGGCAAAGGAGAAGAGGTGCTTATAGCGCAGCCTCCCCTCGCGATCCACAATGAACTGGCCGGGCAGGGGCGCCCCCATCGCTTGGCCGACACCGTAGAGCCGAAAGGTCTTGCACTCCGGATCCACCAACAGCGGATAGGGCAGTTGCAGGTCGGCTTGGATCTGTTGGCTTTGCACCGGGTCGGTGCTGGTAATCATCAGCAGCTCTGCTCCCAAAGACCGGATCTCCTCGTAGCGGGCCTTCAGCTCCTGGATGTGGGGGTAGCAGAAGGGGCAGAAGAGTTTTTCTGTGAAAATACGGGTAAAAGCCAGAACCACCGGCTGGTGGCCGCGGTAGTCCGACAGGCGTACGGGATCCCCGTGTACATTGGGCAGCTCAAAGTCGGGGGCCAGCTCGCCAATCTGCAGAGGGCTGTTGGCCGGCTGGGGGATGAAGTTGTCGAAAAAGCGACGGTTGAACAGGCCGCTGTTGCTGGTCATTGCCATTTTTTACGTTTCTTTACTACCTGCCACCAGCCTAACCCAAAGCCTCGGCCACTGCCTTTAGCCGTCGCAGTTGTGCCCGCATGTCGTACCGAGTTAGCTCTGCTGCCACCAGGTAAAACCCCGCCGCCACCCAGGGGTTGGGGATGGAAAACTCAAAGCGGTTCACTAACAGCGTTCCGGACGCCTGGGGGCGGCACTCCCAGCGGTCAGTGCCCTGAAAAAACCCCTCAAACTGCCACTGCACCAGGCCCTCGGCCCGCTCGGTAATCACGCAGTCCAGGCTGGGGGAAATGAGAGGCAGGCGCAGGAAAAAGCGGTAGCGGCTGCCCAGTTGCCCCGTAGGGGATCCCAGCGCTTCGCAACCCAAAAGCGGGTTAAGCCAGCGCCGCAGCAGCTCCGGGTCAATGAGACAGTGCTCCACCCGCGCCACGTCAGCAGCAATTTCAATTGCTTGGGTATAGACGGGCATGCTTTAAGGAAAGGCTGCAGCAGCAGGCTGCGCTTTGCCGACAGGGGCAACGGTACTCAGCAAAATCAAGATATCCCGGTACTCCACCTGATCCGGCCCGCGGCGGGGGGATCCCACCTGAATGACTGCCTGGTGCAGGGACTGTTCAGGGTGGGGGGGAGACTCAAACACAAGGGTGCGGATGCCGTTGGCTTGTTCCAGATCCGAGAGGAGATCCCAGCCCCGGCCCCAGAGGGTACGACGGTAGTAGGCGGCAATCTCCTCCAGCGGCTGAGAGGTCTGCAAGAGCAAGGAGGTCAGCCCCCCCTCCTGATCCCAGATTTGCCCGGAAGAGAGGACGGCGGCTTCAGGCAACTGCAACTGCGGCGGGAAGTGGGGAGGAAGGGCGCGGGTATCGCCCACGGAAGCCGCAAAATGGGTGCCATCTTCGCCAACGTGGCGCAGCACCGGATCCAGCGGGGCAGCTTCGGAAGGAGGTGGCTCTGGCAAAGGGCGACAGGCAGCCAGCAAGGCTAGCATTAGCCAAGCCAGAAGTTGCACCTGAGCTGGGCAAAAGTCTCCTCTCATTCGTAGCCAGGGATCCCTCAGGTGGGTTATAGCGGATCCCCTCCCCCAGGACAACCCCTCCGTTGAAGCAACACCCCCCGCCCCTGCCCAAACGGCAATTGCACAACCTAAAATCAGTAGAGATCTGCGTGTAGGGATCCCTGGGAGAGGTGTCCGAGTGGTTTAAGGAAGCAGTCTTGAAAACTGCCGTGGCGCAAGCCACCGTGGGTTCGAATCCCACCCTCTCCGTCCTGGAATCTTTCGCCAGCTGCTGAAGTTTGCAGAGGCTCTGGCTCTATGCCAACGCCGACTGCAACCTACACGCCAACTCCCACACCGACGCCGACATCTACCCCGGCGGGCACCCAGCTCACTATCCTGGGGCTGTCTGCCGGCGCGACAGTTACCATCCGCCAGGCCGATGGCACAGTCATCGCCACCTCCACGTCGGTATCCGGCAACGTTGTCACCTTCCCCGGCTCCTTCACCATCCCCCTCGGCAGCCAAATCCGGGTGACACCGGCCATCGCCTTGCTGCAGCCAATTACGGTGGGCGGCACGACGCTGAGCCCCTTTGACAACACCACGAACTCCGGCGGCACCACCTACTTCAACTTCGGGCCAAGCATCTCGGTAAATTAGCTTGAGGTTGGCTGCCACAGCAGTCTCGGGAGGGCATTGGGTTGCCCTTCTTTTTTCCTTTACGGGCAGGTGGTCTTTTTCCGCCCCAACGTTTATGCGCGAACTTGGGTAGGATTTCCTTAGTCCAGTTTCGCAGTGAGCGAGATAGCCTCTACATAAGACTTCAGCCCCTTTGAGTTTTAACCAACGGAGGCTAAGTATGACTGTTCGGGATCCCAAAACCAACCTGCGCTCTTCGCTGCTTTCGCTGCTGCTAACCTCCTCCCTGGTGGGGGGAGTAACGTCCTGTTCTTTTTCTGAGGCTCCCAGTGTTACCCAAGTTCCGCCAACCCTCTCTGCTCAGGCTCCAGAAACACCTGCGACGCCGCCCGATAGCATTTCCTTCTACTACGACGGGGTGAAGACCTCCATCACCATCAAGGACGCGGCTATCCTGTTTGCTGCCGGCGTCTTGAATACCAACAACCCCGGGCAAATTGTAAATTTCGTTAACAATACCCTGAAAGCAGGGCCGATTACTGTTAGCGACGTTACGGCGCTGGGCAACCCGCTGGATCCCGCCATTTCCGACTTTACCGGCGATGGCGTGGTCAACATCAACGATGTGGCCGTGTTGTTTGCCGCCGTGTCCACGGGAGCGCCGCCGACGGCCAGCAAGATCAACACCTTCATTTCGGGCACGCTGAAGCTGCCGGGAGTAACCGTAACGCAGGCGCAGCTGGACAGCTACTTCAGCGCAGCGACGCCGACCCCGACACCTACGCCCACGCCCACGCCAACAC
>NZ_JANSIZ010000116.1:0-4719 GCF_047462315.1 Synechococcus sp. H60.2
AGAAGAAGAGACAAAAGCTCTGCTGTCAAGCGGGTGAGGAAACCCCACCCGCCTACGCGGTGGGGTAGTTCATTGCTACAACTGCCGCTAAGCAAGCACCTACCCCGGTGAAAGACCCAGACAGGGCTGTAAGTCAACAAGTAAGCAGAACCTTGAGGCTCTGTCTCAAGGAACTGTCTAGGGGCGTCTTGACAGCGCCTTTGCGAGTCCGTCTGTGGACTGCGTAAGGATCCCCCAACTTTAGTCGGTGGGAGTGTCAACCCTGACCCTGTTGCTGATGGAACAGCCAACGCGCGGGTTGGACATTGAATCGGCGCTGTGGGTCTGGAGTCAATTGCTGGAACGCGCCCAAGCAGGGACGGCTATTGTTTTTGCCTCGGCGGATTTGGACGAGATCTTGCCGTACAGCAACCAAGTCCTGGTGTTCAGCAGCGGACAGGTCTCGGAACCCATGCCGGCGGCGGAGCTCACCGTTTCGCGGCTGGGGCAGTTGATGACTCTCCCCGTCCTGCCCAGCACCCACGCTTTGCTGGAGCATTTGTGAAGAGCATAGCAATCCAACAGAGCAAGGCTTAGAGTAGCAGTGGCCCCAAGCCTTTTTGCTCAACGAATCCGGCCATGGGATCCCAGGATAACATTCCACCTGAGGGAGCCGAGCAGTCCCGCTCTTACTCGTTCAACTTCACCGTTTCGGGATCCCGGCAGCAGGTTTTGCGGGGGTTGCAAGCCTTGCTGGAGCTGGGTTTGCTGACGCCGGAGCACTTTCGCCATCTGGTGGAGCAGTATCGGCTGGAAGCGGAATCGGCGCCAGGAGCCACTTCTGTCGGCGGGGGGATCCCAGCCAGTCTGGGCTCGGCCTACGTGCTCTGGATTTTAGGTTTGTTCGGCCTTTGCGGTCTGCACCGCTTCTATCTGGGTCGCTGGCGCACAGGGCTGCTCTGGCTGCTGACTTTTGGGCTGCTGGGGATCGGCCAGCTCCTCGATTTGATCTGGATCCCGCAGATGGTGCGGGAAAGAAATGCTGGCTTGGCCGGCTCTGGGGTTGTCGTGGCGGGGGAAGAGCCGCCAGCCGAAACCAGGGAGCTCTCCTCTCCCCCGGGGATAGCTGTGTTGTTGCGCAACTTGCTGTCTGAGCTGAGCGTAGCTTGGCTGCTGCTCCTGGGCCTGTTTTTGGTGGTGGTCTCTTCGGGGGTGCTGGCGGCCAGCCGCTGGCAAGAGTTTTCCCCGGCAGCTCAGTACGGGGTGCTCTTGGCTTATACGGCGGCGTTTGGGGTGGGAGCGAGGTGGGCGCAGCGGCAGGACGGGCTGCGTCTGACAAGCCAAACTTTAGAGGCTGTTGCTTTGCTGCTGCTGCCGATCAACATGTGGGCGCTGGACGGGCTGGGGATCCCGTGGGGGATCCGAGCTGTTGCTTTGGGGTTACTTATAGGGATCCCGTGGGGAGCCTGGCGACGGGCCGACTTGCTGGGGGCAGGTTCTGCTTTCTACGGAACGTTGGTGAACTTCTTATCTCTTTCTGGTTTACACCTCTTCTGGAGCCTGGGGCCGCCGGAGTCTCGTCCCACCCTTGTCCTTGGGATCCTCTACTTGGGGATCCTCAGCACCGTGATTTACACCTGGAGCCGCCGCTCGCTGGAATTGCGGGGATCCCGGCTGTGGCTCATCGGGGCGGCTGGCTCCTTGTTGATCTTGCGGGGGCTGCTCTCAGGGCAGGTGCAGGTGTCGCAGTTGGGGTTGGCGGTGGCCCTCTTGGGTTGGCTGCCCCAAAGCCCGGCTGAGGACTACGAGCCGGCTCAGGTGGGGCGGCCCTGGTGGAGCGGGGTGCTGTTGATTTTGGGCTGGCTGCTGGCGGCCAGCGACTGGGGGGAGAACGCCTGGCAGGTGTTGGCCATCAGCCTGCTGGGAATCCGCTTCTTAGCGAGGCGACTGAGCCAACGTCAGCAGAGGGTGGAGTTGGCGCTGCTGTTTTTGCTGGGTCTGGAAACTGCCTGGGCCTTTTGGCAGGTGTGGCCGGCAAGCTGGCGGGAGAGCGTGCTGGCGCTGTTAACGGGTGGGTTGCAGCCCCTCGACTCTGTTTGGGGGCTGCTGGGGCTGGTGCTGTTGCCCTATGAGGTGCTGTGGCTGGGGCTGGCGGCCCGCTGGCAGCAGAGACCTCGGGAAGGCGAGGAGGCGGGTTTTGCGGCGCTGGCAGAACCGACGGAGCGCTTGGTGTTGGGGCTGGGCGGATCCCTCTTGCTTTTGAGCTTTCCCCAGCCGGCGATTTGCTTTTGGCATTTGCTGTTGAGTACTGGCATCCTGGCCTGGTGGCTGCGGCAGAAGTCCAGGGTTGGCGCTGGGTGGGTATTTCTGACCCATGCCTATGGGCTGGGGGCGCTTCTGGCCGGGATCCGCTGGCTTTGGCCTGATTGGAGCCTGTCCAGTTGGGGGGCCATCTTGCTGCTGCTGGGCTTGCTGGAATGGACGGGGCGGGTGGCGCTGGGCGGGCGGTTGTTGGCAGCCTCAGGACATTTTGGGGGACTGCCGGTGCGGCTGTGGCAGCAGAGCGCCGAAGGGATGGGGCTGGTGCTGCTGGGATCCAGCTACTTTGTGTTTTTGGCGCAGGGCACGGAGTCCATTGGCTGGCTGTGGCTGGCGGTGCCCTCGGTTTTGACGGCGGCGCAGGTGTGGGCCTGGCCGCCCCTGGCGTTTATGCCTCGCTGGTTGCAGATCCCGGAGCAAGGGGGATCTTTTTCTTGGCGACAAGGGATTCCGGCGCGGGGATCCCTGCGCCTTCTGGCGGTGCTTTCCCTGGTGATGGCCCAGGGGCTCACCCTCGGCAGGCCGGGCCTGGATCTGCTCGGGCTAGGGCTGGGAGTGCTGCTGCTGGCAACTCAGGTGTGGCTGTGGGCTTCTCCCTCTCCCAGTTCTCCTACTCCAGAAGCACTGCTGGCGGTGGCCTTTGGTGTAGGGATCGGCCTGGTGGGAATCAGCCGGCTATTGCCGACGCTCACGGAAGCGGAGTGGCTGCTGGCCTTGGCGGTGCTGGGGTTGCTCTTGAGCGGCTGTCGCTACGGAATTTTGCGCCTCTCTTCTCGCCTACAAGCCGCTTACCGACCGGCCCTGGATGGCTGGGGCCTGCTGTTGGGGTTGGTGCTCCTCTTTGCCCTCACAGTGGCGACAACGGCGGCCCTGGCGGATCCTTCTCGGCTCCCCATTTCCGTCGGCAAGCAGCCCATGTTCCCCGGCGCTCTGCCCTTGGCGGCTGGGGTGGCCCTGGTGGCGCTCGGCCTGCGGCTGGGGGTGGCTCTCTCATGGGGTGGCTCGGCGGTCGTTGGCGCCGACGGGACGGACTCTGCCACCGGCTCGGTTTCCTGGGCGGTGGTGGAAGGGATCGCCTACGGGCTGATCTGGGCTTTGGAGCTGGGGGCGACCGGCATCCTGCTCTGGGTTGTGCAGGGATCCCGTCCCATCCTGCCTCTGTGGGCCGTCCTCAACCTGGGCTTGGGGATCCTCTTCTGGATAGGGCCGGAGAAACTCCTGTTCCCCGGCGGGGGAGAGCTCCTGCAGCGAGTCCAGACCCTGAGTTGCTGGAAGACAGGGCCGCTGATCTATGCCGGGCTGGGTTGGCTGGGATCCCATGCCCAGTGGAGCGAGCTGACGGGCGTGGGCAGCTTAGGCCTGGCCATCGTGTTGTTGGGCCTGGGGCAGGGGATCCCAGGGGCACAAGAGCAAGGTGGGGACTCCGTCCCACTTACGCGAACGGAAGAAGACCCTCCTGTCAACTGGAAGGGGATCCTGGGAGCCTGCGGGATGTCACTGGCTGCCTACGAGAGCTGGATTCACTTCCTGAGCCAGCAGACAGGGGGATCCTGGGGAGATGGACTGGTGCTGACCGCGTTGCTGGGATGGCTCCTGGCAGTGGTCTACCGCCTTTGCCCCCCTTGGCTGGTGGCGACCCTGCAGCTTAAAAGAGCTTGGCTGCGCTGGATGGCCTCGGCCAACTGGGCCCTGGCCAACCTCGTCCTTTGGCCTGCGCTTTTCGATCTTCGCCTCAGCCGGTGGGGGCGGCTCCTCTGGGTGCTGACGGGATCCGGCCTGGCGGCCTATGCCGCCGCCCAGGGGAGAAGATCGACGCCGGGATCCCCGACAGAGCCGGGCTGGCTGCCAACGGCCTGGTGCCACCTCAGCGCTTGGCAGGGAGTCGGCATCTGCCTGGGTAGTATGTGGCTGGGCTTCCCCAGCTTGAGGGTGGAGCAATGGGCCGGATCCCTGCTCTGTGGGCTGGGACTCCTCTATTACTTTCTGCCCTGGCAACGGTGGGGCTGGCCGGCGGATCCCTGGTCAAATACGGCCTTGGTGGCGCCGTTGCTGGCCCTGGTGGTGACGGCGGGCGGCGACAACAACAGCAATTTGTTGCTGGGGGCAGCCTACTACGCTTTCTTGGCCATCTGGCGCTCCCAGGTGCGCCTGGGCTACATCAGCTTGTTTTTGAGCAACTGGATCCTGTGGAATTACGGCTGGCAGCAGGATTGGGCTTCCCTGACCCTCTATGCCCTGCCTCTGGTGGGATCCCTGCTCTATGTGGCCCAGGTGGATCCCGGACTGCAACAGGCTGGTGCTCGAGAGAGTCGGCACCGGCTGCGGGCCTTCTCGTCGGGTCTATTGGTGTTGGTGACGTTGTTCGAAACCCCCGGGGCACGGGGGGCGGGGTTTTGGGCGGTGGGGGTGGGCGTGGCGTTG
>NZ_JANSIZ010000117.1:0-4647 GCF_047462315.1 Synechococcus sp. H60.2
GATCCACAAAGGGCCGTCCGGTTTGGGGGTTGCGGGCCCGGCTGAGGTTGAAGGCAAAGAAATTGTTGTTGAGGGTGGGGCCGAGATTGTAAATCCTGAACTGATCCCGTTCTTCTTCCCGCTTCAGGAGCTGAAAATCTCTGCCTCGCACCGAAAACACGTCGGTCTCGCCGGAGCGAAACTGCAACAGGGCCGTATCTTCCGAGTCCACGATGCGCAGGATGACCCGCTCGATGCGCGGGATCCCTTCCCCTTTCCAGTAGTAGGGGTTGGGACGGTACACCAGCCGCTGTCCGGGGGTATATTCCTGCAAGATGTAGGGGCCGGCCCCCACCAATTCCTGCACCGGCGTGTCAACTCCCCAGGTCTGGAGAAAGAGGGGGTTGCCCTGGCCGTCCACCTGCTCCACAGTGGGCTGCAGAATGTGCTTGGGCAAGAGAGGGGACCCGGCCTGCAACAGGAAAGGGGCAAAGGGCTCCGGCAGGACAAACTCAACCCGCCGCTCGTCCAAGGCCCGCACCTGGGGCAGCGCCCCCGCCTCGCCGATGCGCAACACATCCCGCGCTGAGGTCGGGATCCGCTCGTCAAAGATGATGCGGTTGAAGGTAAAGTCCACATCTGCCGCTGTCAGGGGCTCCCCGTCCGACCAGCGCAGCCCCTCCCGCAAGGTGAAGACATAGCGCAAGCCGTCCTCAGACACTTCCCAGCCTTCCGCCAGCTCCGGCTTGGGCAGGAGGGTATCTTCATCGAGGGTGACCAGGCCCGCCTCCAGGTAGGCGATGGCGTCGCGGCTGGAGCTCTCGGTGGCCAGATAGGTGTTGAAGGTTTTGGGATCCGAGGTGACGGTGGCAATCAGGTGGGGCGGGCGAGCGGGGGCAGCACAGGCGCTAAGCCAGAGAAGGAGGATCCCTAGGAATAGGGGGGCAAAAAGGCTGCTCTTGAGCTGCTCTGTTGAGGTATTGCTTTGGCCTGCCATTTCCTTTGCTGAGTATCCGAGCAAGTTTGAGGGGGCCCGCCGGCGGCCCAAGCGCTCCGCGCCGCTCACGCGACCAACCCCGGCCCCTCTCCCGGAGGGAGTCAGCCCTCACCCCCAGCCCCTCTCCCGTAGGGAGTCAGCCCTCACCCCCAGCCCCTCTCCCGGAGGGAGAGGGGAGCTGGGATCGAGGCGGCAGGGGGTTTCACGACAATGGGGGCCAATTGGTTTTTTGAGGGAGCGATTGCTTGCCAGTTTGGCAGCTTGGGCAGGGCAACGGCCAGGTGCTTTCCGCAAGCCGGCAGCTCAGCGTTCCACCAGCAGGGCGACGGCAAAGGCAGCCATGGCCTCTCCCTGGCCGACGGGGCCGAGTTTTTCGTTGGTGGTGGCCTTCACGCCTACTTGTTTGGGCGATAGTTGCATGGCCTCAGCTAGACGAGCCTGCATGGCGGGGATGTGGGGCTTGAGCTTGGGCTGCTCTGCCACCACGACGCTATCGACGTTGGCAATGCGCCAGCCCTCTTGGCTTACCAACTGCACCACCTGCTGCAAGAGGAGAATGCTGTCTGCCCCTTTCCAGCGCTCCTCTTCCGGGGGAAAGTAGTAGCCAATGTCCCGCAGGGCGGCAGCTCCTAGGAGGGCGTCCATGATGGCGTGGGTGAGCACGTCGGCGTCGCTGTGGCCCAACAGACCCTTTTCGTAAGGGATCCGGATCCCGCCTAGGATCAGGGGGCGCCCTTCTACGAGACGGTGGATGTCATAGCCCTGGCCAATGCGCACTGTTGCGGCTCCCTTGGGAACACCAGCGAGACTTTTGCCAACTTCCTTCCAAGAGCTTGGCTCACCGGGAGAGGAAAAGCGGCTGTTGAGAACGACTTCTTTCTATTCTGCCGACTCGAGAGGGGAGGAGCAGATGGGACAGGAAGAACCGCTGTAGCAGTCGAAGCAGATAAGGTGGGATTTCCCGTAGGGATTCGTACAGCGCTTGGCCCATTGATAGTCGCCGTAGCTGAGCTCTTTCCCACAGACATTACACCTGGGCATCGTTTTTTCCTCAAAAGTCTTGTAGCTAGAAGAATACAGCGCTAGAGGGATCCGGGGATCCCTGAGTCTCTAGAGAGAGACGATCCGCCAGATCCGCAGGGGATCCCGTCTTCCAGCGGTGTCCAGCCCGGTTGCCAGAGATCCCGGTTTTTGAGGGTGGCGGCGTTGACCCAGAGGCGCACCTGGGGATCGCAGACGGCCCTCAGCTCGGCAAACACCAGCCCCCCTTGCCCCTCTTGGCGGGCGGCGACCTGAAAATGTCGCCAACCCATCACAGGCTGGACAGAAGTCCACTTGGAGCCCAGCAGATGGGGAAAGCGCTGTTTTTGGCGGGGTTTGCTGCGAGCCATAGAGCTGCTTGCCAACCTTGCTCTAGGACTGTCCTCGGCTGGATGGGGGAGACCGAGGGCGATAGGATCGCTAGGGATGCTTCGGCATTCCAAGCTCCTTCCCTCAGCATATCCACCTATGGTGCAGCACAAGCAACGGCTTGGGTTCTCTTGGCAGCAGGTATTGCTGCTCCTCCTGGCCTGGCTGGTTTGGGCAACGGGACTGCCCCTGGTCGCGTCCAGCGCTTGGGCGGCAACTGAGCCGGCACTCTCTGGCAAACTCACAGGGCCGGAGTGGCGCCAGGCGGATCCTGAGGCCAAGCAGGCGTTTTGTCGCAAAGCCTTTCAGGCGTTTCGGGCCTCTCCTGCCCAGAGTTACATCATCAGCTCCAATGTACAGGCTTTGACCCCAGAAGGTTTGTGTCAGCGGCTGGATCAGTTTTATCAGTACGCCATCCACGACGAGATCCCACTCAACCAAGCCGCCAACATTGCCCCCTTGCTGTTCTCGGATCAGCCGCTGGAGCAGCCCTAATGCCGCAGGGATCCGCAAAGCTGCCGGCAAAGGGATCCCAAGCCTAAGTGACCAGTTGAGATCATCTGGCCCCTGCTGTTGGGGCAGGTCTTGGCAGCAGGGTCGATAATAGAACTGTTCTCTTGCAGCTCTCAAGTTCTATGGCCGGCTCCGTCATTGCTCCTGAAAACCTGCTGGATCTTTGCGAACAGGGTGTACAAAAGGCCTTGGCTGCCGGGGCCGACCAAGCAGAGGTGTTTGCCAACTCAGGCCGTGAGACGGAAGTAACTTTTGAGAAAAATGACCTCAACCTGGCCCGCAGCAGCAGCGAGACCCTGTTCGGCATCCGGGTTTTCTGCGGCGGCAGGCTGGGCTTTGCCACTTCCAACCGCCCGGAAGAGCTGGCCGAGACAGCGGCTGAGGCGGTGGCCATGGCCAAGGCTTCGCCGGCGGATCCCCTCAACGGCCTGCCGGATCCCCAGCCTCTGCCCCAGGTGCCCTTTGCCCTCGACCCAGGCCTGCTGGAACTGGATGCTGCCGAGCTGACGCAACTGGGATCCCAACTGGTGGAGTGGGTGCGCTCCCAAGACCCCCGCATCACCATTGACAGCGGCTCCTTCAGCGTGGAAGAGGATACCGTGGCCATTGCTTCTTCCACCGGCATCCGCGCCAACTACCACAGCGTCGAGGCGGGCGGATCCCTGTTTGGCATGGCCATTGATGGGGACGAGGTGGGCAGCTTTGCCTACGACGGCGACAGTGTGCAGAAGCGGGCGGAGCTGCTGCCGGCGCTGGAGCGGGCTTTTAATCGCTTTGTGCAAAAGTGTGTGGGGGCCCTAGGGGCTAGGGAGGGGGAGAGTTTTCGCGGTTCCATCGTCCTGCCGCCGGATGTGGTGGAGGAGTTTCTGGGAGACCTCCTCTTTGTGCTGGGGGCGGACGCGGTGCGCAAGGGCAAAAGCCCCCTGGCGCAGAAGATGGGATCCCTGATCGCCAGCCCCCTGTTGACCTTAGTTTCCGAGGGGCTGGGCTTGCCCGGCCACCCCATCGAGCCCTTCGACCGCGAGGGGATGCCACGCCAAATTACCCCCCTGATCCACGAAGGGATCCTCTGCAACTTCATGTACAACAGCTACGAAGGCCGGGCTGCCGGCGTTCCCTCCAACGGCCATGCCACAGGGGGGGCGGGCAGCTTGCCGGGCGTGGGGCCGGCCTGTCTGAGCGTGGCCCCGGGGACAACCCCTTTGTCTGAGCTGTATGCGATGGAGCGGGGCATTATCGTCACGCGGCTTTCCGGCAGCAGCAACCCGATCACCGGCGATTTTTCCGGAGTGGTGAAGGGGGGCTTTTTGGTCAAAGGTGGCGAGAAGCGCCCCATCCTGGAGACCACCATTGCCGGCAACCTCTACGATTGTTTGCGCAATATCTCCGCCATCTCACAAGAGGTAACTGTTTTCAACGGCACCACGGCCTTTCCGGCTCTGCGCATCGAAGATGTATCGGTAACAGCGGGCTAATCCTGAAGCGGCAGGCAAGGCCCTCCAATTACCTTTAGCTTTATGGGTCATGCCCTTGACGTTGAGCTTTAAGGACTCCGTCCCGCTAACGCGACCGGTTACCCCGATGTCATAACGACGGGCAATCTCTGAGGTAATCTTGTGTTGCCAATCTCTACGCTGGCGAGCAACCTTGGCTTGGAGCTTAGCCTCTAGCCGGTTGATTTTCTTCCATCTCCTAGAAGCCTTCACTCCCTTCCTGGGTGCACGCTTCCGCCGTTTGAGCTTGGCAAC
>NZ_JANSIZ010000118.1:0-4540 GCF_047462315.1 Synechococcus sp. H60.2
GGCAGAAGAAGAGACAAAAGCTCTGCTGTCAAGCGGGTGAGGAAACCCCACCCGCCTGCGCGGTGGGGTAGTTCATAGTGTACGGCGAAATTTTTTGGGATTTTTCTGGAGGTTGACCGCCACACCGAGCACTATGTGGATTTGGCACTGCAACACGCCCGTCGTTTCGCCAGATGGCCGGGCCCTGCTGCTCCGGCCTAAGCCTACCCTTCAGCAGCGGGGATCCCTTTTTGAGGGCCGCGTGGGTCACCCCGCTGGGATGGATGTAGGGCGCAGCCCCTCTCCCTAATCCACGAGGGTGGCACAAGGAGGCAACGGCAAGGGGTATAGCTGACTCAAAGCCCAGTCGGCTACCTAGAGAGAGCAGCGCTAAGGATCCGCTACTTCAAAAGCCCACAACCCCCGCTCAGCCGGGATCCGATGCAACTGTCCCTGGGGAAAGCGCTGCTGCAGCGCTGCCCCTTGCTGATTCCATACCTCCTCGTTCAGGAACAGGGTAAATGGCGGCTGGAGATCTTGGGTGGGCAACGCCTCAGGGGAAAAGACCTGCACCTCCTGTCCCGAGCCGGCAAAAAACTGGATCCAACTCTGCCAATAGATGGGCTCTCCCCAGCTGAAATAGGGGTAGGCGGCGCTGGCAGCCAAGTAGAAGCGGTAGTCGGGATCCCCTTGTCGGGCCGCCACGTAGCGCCCGGTGGCTCCCACATCGTTGCCCTGGGTCCAGCCCTTGTGGACAAAATCTCCAAAAATCGCCAAGTTCCATCCGCCAATCAACAGCATCGCCCCCGCCATCGCCACTGCCGGCAGCCACTTCCTCCCTGGGGATCCCCAACGCTCCAGGAGACCGGCCAGCGCCTGGATCCCTTCCAGAGTTAGGTAGGCTACAAAGGGCAGGATTACCAGCAGGCGGGTGTAGTTGGGGGCTTTGGTGATGGCCAAGCTAAAGAGCAGGTAAAGAAACAGGAAACTGCCCATACAAAGCCAGTCGTGGGGCTGGCTACGCCCCTTGCAGAGGCGGTAGAGGCCAGATCCCAGCCCCAGCCAGATCAAAACCCCCGTCAGCGGATCCACAAAGGCATGGCCGTAGTTGGGGTAGATGTAGCCCCGGTCGTGCTGGCTGGGATCGTTGAACATGCTTAGGCCATTGCGGATGTTGCGCCACACCGCCTCTGCCAGCGTAGCCGCATTGACCCACCTCTGCTGCAGCGCCCGCCCTTCCGGGAAAAAGAGAAATTGCTGGCGGGCATACTCGGCGCTTTCTGGGGGGGCGGTGGCAGTAGCCACCAGAATGGGCGCAGCCACCAGGAAAAACCCCAGCGCCGCCGGCACGGTTAGCTTGGCCAGAGTCCAGAAGGGGTTAACCTGCTTATCCCCTCCTTGCAGCTCCTCCCGGCCCAGGAGCAGGTAGAGGCCGCCAAACAGCAACCCCAACAGGATCACCACCCGCCCCGGCAGATAGCCGTAGAGGGAGAAGGCCGCTGCCCCTCCCCCCAAATACAAAAGCAGGGGATTTTTTTCCCGCACGCCCTTTAAGAGCAAGGCTAGCGCTGCACACTCCACCAGCACAATCAGATTCTCCCGCATCGCCATGCGGCTGATGCCTAACAAGGCGTGGTTGGATCCCAGGAGGGCCGCTCCTGCCAAGGCCAGCCGGGGGTTCCAGAACGACCGAAAAAACCCATAGGCCACCAGAATGGTGACAACCCCGAAGGCGGCATGCACGGTGCGCACATTCACCAGCGTGACTCCCCCCATCAGCCGCGTCAGGCCGCCAAAGAGGCTGAACAGGAAGCGGGGGAAATAGAAACACTCCGGCATCAGCCCAAAGATATCGGGGTAGCGCACCCCTGAGGCCCGCCGTGCCATGGAGGTGATGACAATCTCGTCGGTGTTGATTTGAAAAGGGATGTTGGCCAGGTCGTAGAGGTAGATGGGGGCAAAAACCAGCGCCAGCAGCCCCAGGTGCAGCAGCTCCTGACGCCAGCGCAGCCGCGTCGGATCCCAAGGGAGCTGAGCCGGAGGAAACTGGGCCACATACAGCCCCACCAGCAGGATGCTTAGCAGCCAGATACCCATCTGCAGTACGTGGTAGCCAAACACCCCGTACCAGAGGGTCAGGGCTATTCCCAAGCCCAGGCCGGATCCCAGCAGAGCCGGACGCCGGGAAGTTGCCAGGGTATCCCAAACTGCCATAGAACTGAGAGGAATCGACTGCTCTCAGCCTACCAGGCCCAAGTTGTTCTCAAAACCGCCCTACCCCCAGCTTCTCTCCCGAAGGACGGGAGAAAGACCCCAAGGCTAGAGAACTTAGGAATTGAGGCTGCGGCCTACCGGTCGCAAGGATTGCCAGCAGGGATCCCCAAAGTTAGTAGCCCCGCATCCTCTCCGTCTCCCGCTCCAGTTCCGGATCCATGAAGTTGGACGGATCGTAGAGGAAGCGGTTGACCTCATCTTCGAGGCGGTAAATCTCAAAGGGCTCCAATTGTTTGCCAGTTCGCAAGGCCAGCAGGTAACCGTCCACCAGCAGCCTTAGCTCGTCAGTGCGCTGATAGCCGCGATGCCAACTATCCACCAGCGCGTCGGTTAGAGCTTGATAGTGCCGGATTAGCTTTGGGTCTTGCAACATGGCGCTCCCTTGCCCCACCTGTTCCCATCCTAGCGTTTGATTTTCGTTTGCTAGACAGAGATTACAAAAGCGGGAGAGGCAGCACTATTCCTCAAGAATGGGCAAGGTTAACCGCGAGGGCGTGTTGCCGCCGCTGTGAAGAGTAAGGGTGAGAATGCGGGCCTCGATGAGCCGCTCTTCTCGCATCCCCGTACCTGTATTGACGGAGTAGGCCGGGAAACAGGCCGCACTGAGGCTGAGACGCAGGGCGTGGCCACGGGGAATGCGGATACAGGTAGGCTGACAGGGGATTGAGATGGGGGCATTGGGCTGGGGATCCTGCAGACGACGGTAGCCCTGGGAAAAGTTGTACACCTGGCCGTCCGGCCTGACCACGGAGAGCACGGCGCAGAGATCCAAGCTGGGGCTGTCGGCTTCGACGTAGAGCTCTGCCGTGATATCCCCCGCCAGGAGGAGGTCGGTTTCCAGAGGGGGAGTGGTGTAAGTGAGAACATCGGTGCGGCAGTCGAGGGCAGAGCGCTCTTGCGGCCCGGCAGGATAAACCAGGTGACCCCCCAGGGCTGGCACCGGTCGCCAGGGATCGTGAACAAAAGTATCCGACTGTTGCCTCAGTGGGGGTTCCGGGCGGAGGGATCCCTCAAGTTCGGAGAGGGCAGCCAGGCCGGTGCTGTGCAGGTAAAAAGCTTTTGGCTCCGGGGTGGGCCAGGCCTCTAAGCTGCGCCAGCGGTTGGCTCCCATCTCGAATAGGCGCACCGGCGGCTCCTGGAGGATCCCGGTGTCCTTGCCTTTGAGGAACTGGTCAAACCAGCGCACCTGCAGCCGATCGATGGGGCTGACGGCCTCGGGGCCAAAGTCCAGCGCCCCCACCCTGCGCCCCCACGGCAGGTGGGCCCAGGGCCCCACAACCAGGTACTGAGGGTTGCGGCTGCGGGCACTCATCTCCTTGTAGAGGCGCAGGCTGCCACTCAGGTAGCTGTCAAACCAGCCGCCAATGTGCAACATCGGCAGATCCACCACCTCTAGCCGAGGGGAGAGCTGGCGCCAGTAGTCGTCGGGTTCGCTGTGCTCCAGCCAGTCGAAGTAGTAGGACTGGGGCGCGTATTGCTGCAGCACGCCCGGCTTGAGGGGGATGGGATCGTAGAGGGGCAAGTTGCGGGAGGCTTTGAAGAGGGCCTGGTAAGCGTTGGCCTCTCCCCGCCGGCGGGCTCCCTCAGCTTCCAGTTGCAGCGCCCAACTGAGGTTGTTGGAGAAGGTAAAGGCTCCCCCCGGGTAGGCGGCATCGGCGTAGAGATCGTAGGGCAGCATCGCCGGGCAGAGGGTTTTCAAAGCACTGGGACGGCTGGAGGCGGCATAGAGTTGGGTCATGCCCTGGTAAGAAAAGCCGTACATGCCCACCACACCGTTGCTCCCTGGCAAAGCAGCCGCCCAGTTGACCGCGTCAAACCCATCTTCAGCTTCGTGGCGGAAGGGGTAGAAGGAGCCCTTGGAGGTGCCCCGTCCCCGCACATCCTGGATGACCACGATATAGCCATGGGCCGCATACCAGCGCGGATGGGCGTACACCACCGTCGAGGCAATGGCCCGCCCGTAGGGCTGCCGCATCAGCAAGACCGGGTAGCTCCCCCCGCCTTCTGGGCGATAGACATCCGCATCCAGTTGGATCCCGTCGCGGGTGAACATGGAAACGGTTTCGCGGGGGCGCACAGGCAGCATGGTTGGGTAAGGTCAACGAAATTTGCCGAAGAACTAGGCACAGGGATCCCTGGAGAGCTCTTCGATAGAAAATTCCGGGAGATAGAAGCATTTTAACGTAAGTGCGGAATTCCCCACCGTATAGACGGTGGGGAGGGATAGCACCCTCTGACTGATTCTGGATGTATTGCTTCACAATTTCTAGGGAGCAAATCATGCCAA
>NZ_JANSIZ010000119.1:0-4305 GCF_047462315.1 Synechococcus sp. H60.2
GGCAGAAGAAGAGACAAAAGCTCTGCTGCCAAGCGGGTGAGGAAACCCCACCCGCCTACGCGGTGGGGTAGTTCATAACAAACGCTGTGGGATCCCGCCATCGCTGCCCTCTTCTCCAACGGACAAACCGAGACAGACAGAGTATCCACAAGAATGGGCAGGAATCGAGCAGATCCCTGCCCCTCTCAAGCCCCAAATTGGCTCTCTTCAAGACTCCTGCGCCAGGCGGGCGTAAAACAAGCCCTGGACACGGACGGTGTGAGGTTCCAGTGCCCCTTGCTCGGTGCTGGACTGCTGAATGCTGACGAAGGAGCCGCCCATCTCACCCGTGCTGGGATCCACGCGGGCGATGCGCAGCGACATTGTCCCCTGGGAAACCTCGTCCACCTTGCGGTTGGTGGCGAAGTCGTCCTTGGCCGCCTGCAGCCCTACGGCTGTGTCGTAGCCGGCGTTGGAGCCGCGCCCGCGCGCGTCGAGGAAGGTGCTGCTGTGGTAGCCGGGCACCAAGAACTCCCCTTCAAAGTCGGTCGAGGGGTCGATGGCGGAGCCCTGAGCTGTGGCCACCAAGTCTTTCACGCTAAACAAAAACGGCACCCGCTCGCCGCGGGGTAACTGACCGGTGGTCGGCTGAAAAGTGATCCCGTCCACCACTTTGAGCTCCAACCCGCCGTCTTTGGGGGTGACTTCGGCCTTAATCGGCCCCAGCGTGGCTGCCGAGATCATAATGTTTTTGGCCTTGATAAACTCTTTTTCGCCGTTCCGCTTTTCCTCTTCGATTTCAATTTGCACCGGCTGGAAGCAGACATCTGTCAACTTTACGGATCCCCCCTTGGGCACCTCGATACGGCCGCGGGCCTCGTCCGAGACGGAGGGGCAAATGGCCGCCTTGCCGGTGTTGCGGATCTGGTCGTAGGTTAAGGGGGCCTTAGCCGCCTCCGCCGGCAGGGCGAAGACGCTCAAACAGAGCGCCAACAGGATGGCGAGTAGTGGACGGTACCGCATAATCAACCTCGAAAAACCTGTTTTAATCTCAATGCTGCTGGGGAAAATAAGCCCGAATGCCCCTATTGTACGCAATAGGGATCCCCTCTTTGGCCGGGCTCGCAGAAGTTTCTTGGCCAGGCAGAGCTGTTAGGCTGCTGCGTTTTCCCACTGCTTGGATTACCGACTCCTGCTCTTCTGTGAAGGCCTTGCGGCCACCTCAAAACGGGCCACTCACCACCAGGGATCCCAGCCAGCGCTCTCGAATCTGGTTTACCAGCTCGCCGATGGGCTGTTGGTTAACGCGGTAGCTGGTGGGATGGGCGATCAGGCGGGCGGTGCTCTCGAAAAGGCAGTCCCGTTCCACCAGGCCGTTTTCCCTCAGGGTGCGTCCGGTGGCCACCAAGTCCACGATGGCATCGGCCATGCCGGTGAGGGGAGCCAGTTCCACCGAGCCGTAGAGGGAGATAATTTCCACCGGCAAATCCAACCGGTCAAAATACTCGCGGGCGCAGCCGACAAACTTGGAAGCGACGCGGGCATGGGGAGGCAACTGGGCCGCCGAGGTGTAGGGACTATCTTGGGGCAGGGCCACCGACATGCGACAGTAGCCGAACTTCAGATCCAGCAGGTGGGCCACCCGCGCTTCGCTGCCGGCATAGCGCTCTCGCAAGATGTCGTAGCCGACGATGCCCAGCTCGGCCTGTCCGTATTCCACGTACACCGGCACGTCGTGGTTGCGCACCAGCAGCGCCTCGTAGCGTTGCCCGTTGAGCTGGGTGGGCGATTCAATCCGCAGCAGGCGGTTGCCGGGATCCAAAAAGCGACTGAAATCGATCCCCACCTGTTGCAAGCAGCGGACAGCGTCGGCCAACAAGGCTCCCTTGGCCAGGGCAATGGTGATCGTCGGGGTATTGGGCTTCGGAGCTGGCCGAGGGCTGGTGGCTGTCAACATAGGCACTTAGGGATCCCTTCTGGCAAAAGGACAAGGGCAGTGGGAATGCTACTTAGTTAAAGAAGGAAAGTGGATACCAGGGATCCTGCGTCCTCAATTGTAGGGAACTGACCTCTTGCCGGCGAGGTAGACTCGGCAGATGTTTTCCAGAACGCAGATCCTGGGATGATAAAAACACGATGAACCCGGAGGAGAGACGACGGCATGAAAGCCATGATCCTGGCAGCCGGCAAAGGGACACGGGTACGGCCCATCACCTACATGATGCCCAAGCCGATGATCCCGATTCTGCACAAGCCGGTCATGGAGTTCTTGGTGGAGCTGCTGCGGGAACATGGCTTCGACCAAATCATGATCAACACTAGCCACCTCGCTCACCAGATCGAAGACTACTTTCGCGATGGCCAGCAATGGGGAGTACACATCGGCTTTTCCTTCGAGGGCCACTTCGAGAACGGCCAGCCGGTGGCCGAACCCCTGGGATCCGCCGGTGGCATGCGCAAGATCCAGGATTTCTCTGGCTTTTTTGACAGCACCTTCGTGGTGCTCTGCGGCGATGCGCTAATCGACCTCAACCTAACCCAGGTGGTCAACTTTCACAAATCTAAGGGGGCATTGGCCACGGTGGTGTTGCGAGAGGTGGATCCCAGCCAAGTCTCCAGCTACGGAGTGGTGGTAACTGATGAGACGGGCCGGGTCACCGCCTTCCAAGAAAAGCCCAGGCAGGAAGAGGCCCTCAGCAACACCATCAACACCGGCATCTACGTGTTCGAGCCAGAAGTCCTGGACTACATCCCCCCCGGCTGCCCCTATGACATCGGCAGCGATCTCTTCCCCGCCTTGGTGAAAGCCGGCGCCCCCTTCTACGGCCTCAAGGCCGACTTCCAGTGGGTGGACATTGGCCGTACCCATGACTACTGGCTGGCAGTACAGAAGGTGCTGCGCGGCGAGATCAAAGGCGTCAAGGTGCCCGGGATCCAGATTCGGCCCGGCGTCTGGACAGGGATCAACATCCGCGCCAACTGGGATCGCATCCACATCGAGCCGCCGGTGTACATCGGGGCCAGCACCTACCTGGCGGATGGGGTAAAGCTCATCGGCCCCACGGCCATTGGCTACGGCTGTGTGTTGAACGAAGGGTGTACGCTGGATGGCAGTCTCATCTTTAACTACACCCAAATCGCCGCAGGAGTGACGCTGCGCCACCAGATGGTGATGGGTCGCTACTGCATTTCCTCCGATGGCAATGCCATCGATACGGAAGAGTCCAACCTCACCTGGTTGATCGGAGATGCCCGCAGCCATGGCAACGGCAAATCCCAATAGCGCCCTCTATCTCTACGGGATCGTTGCTGCCCCCGGCCCGCGCCACCTGAATGTGGTGGGGCTGGATAAGCAGCCGGTGGGGGTTCACGTGCTGGGATCTTTGGCCTTTCTCTATTCCCAGGCTCGCCAGGAGCGCTACTTGGCCAGCCGGGCCAATCTGCTGGCCCACGAAGCCGTCCTAGAAACCGTCATGAACGAGGGACACCGCGCCCTGCTGCCGTTGCAATTTGGCCTGGTGGTGAGCGGCTGGGACCAGGTGGAGCAGGATCTGGTTAAACCGCACCTGGCCGATCTGTTGGCCCTGCTGCAGCGCCTAGAGGGCAAACGGGAGGTGGGGGTAAAAGTCTTCTGGGATCCCCAGCAAGAGCTCCAATTGGGGCTGGAGGAAAACCCCGCCCTGAAAGCCCGGCGGGACGCGATGGTCGGCACCCCCTTGGGGCTAGATGCAGTGGTGGAAATTGGACAAGCCCTAGAGCAACTGCTGGAGCAACGGCGCCAACACATTGCCCAAACCTTCACAGCCACCCTCGGCCCTCTGGCCGGCGACCGCGTCGAGGGAGAGCTGCTCACGGAAAACATGGTCTACAACAGCTCGTTTCTCATCAACTGGGAAGATGAGCCGGTTTTTGCCCAAAAAGTGGAGGAGCTGGATCGAGCCTTTCAGGGACGGCTGCGCATTCGCTACAACAATTTCACCGCTCCCTACAATTTCGCCAAGCTTTGACCGGCCTGTACTCACCCTCGTTTCGCTGGATCAGCGCATTCTTGCAAGCAAAGAAAGACTTACCGCAGTGCGAGAGTCTAAGAAGAGGAGATGCAAAGAGAACGACTAGCTTATAGTCAAGAATCAGGGATATTGCAGCGGAGGATTTGATTGCCCTCGACCAGACAGGGGTGTGGGAGGGAAGGGAACGGGGAGTAGCTCGGAGTTTACGCGGTCAAAGAGCTTATCATTATCGTCAGAGATACAGCCTGTTAATTTAAAATAGGGTACAGTTTTTAAGAGGAAGGAGAGAAGGGAATGCCAACCCATTCTTTGGATC
>NZ_JANSIZ010000120.1:0-4280 GCF_047462315.1 Synechococcus sp. H60.2
ACGGTGTGCACCCGCACCAGGGTAGCGCCCCGGCTGGCGGCAAAGAGGTGCACGGCTACGCTGGCGCTATCCCGCTCCCTGGGCACAGCAATCCCGGCAAGCTGGCCAACAAAACTTTTGCGCGAGGCTCCCACCAGCACCGGGTAGCCATAGGCCACCAGCCGTGGCAGCGCTTTGAGGAGGGCAATGTTCTGCTCGGCGGTTTTGGCAAAGCCCAGGCCGGGATCCAAAATCACACTGGGAACACCGGCTGCCAGCGCCCGTTCTGCTTGGTCCTTGAGAAAGCCAAAAACTTCCCCTTCGAGGTCGTCGTAGTGGGTGAGCTGCTGCATGGTGCGCGGTTCTCCCCGCATGTGCATGATGATTGCCGGCACCCCCTTCTCGGCACACAGCTGCATCATCTGCGGATCCCGCAGCCCAGTGACGTCATTAATCATGTGCGCTCCGGCTGCTAGAGCCGCCGCCGCCACCTCCGTTCGGCGCGTATCAACGCTGATGAGAATGCCGGATCCCTCTAGAGCCCGGATCACGGGCAAAACCCGGTCGCACTCCACCTCCACCGACACCGGCTCCGCCCCCGGCCGGGTGGACTCGCCGCCGATATCCACAATCAAGGCTCCCGCTGCTGCCATGGCCTTGGCTGCCTGCACGGCTGCCTCTACGGATCCCCACTGGCCGCCGTCGCTGAAGCTGTCAGGAGTTACATTCAACACTCCCATCACCCCAACGCCTCGCCAGGAGAGGCAGTAGCCCTCTGACATCTTTTCCGCCCCCGGCAAGGGACGGCGGGAGGTCAAGCTATGAACACCCATAACCGTTGCAGGCTGCGTGTTGCAGGGCCAGGGGGAAGAGTTTTCCACCACCCGGCATGGCATTCCTCTCGATCTCAAGTCCAGCACAAGCCTGCCGGGAGTCCACAAAGTTTCTCAACGAAATCTTTGCAAGGCTGCGGTCATCAAGAGGCTATGCCAGAGAAGGATCCCCCTGCCCGCTCAGGCGCAAGCAATAGCCCAAGCTCACAGAGGAACCCCTGTTGCTCTAGAACATGATGTCGTCTTCCGAACGACCCCAAATGCACCAGATGATGGAAGCAAAAATTGCCAAGTAGACCCAGGCCATCGGCCCGTATTGCAGTAGATCCATCAACGTATCCCTAAAACAAACATTTGTTTATCTAGTCCAATTATTGTGATGTTTCGTTACAGCGTCAACGGTTTTCTCAGGAAAACGGTCGGACTGATAGAAGACCCCCTGAGCCCATATCCTCTGCCCAAGGGGGCTAAGTCTTTTTGCCTAGGGACAGTGAGCAAATCTTAAATTTCTGAGAAAACCCATCTTGCCTGAGCAGGGAGGCAGAGGGAGACCTAGACGTTAAAGCGAAAGTGCATCACATCCCCTTCCTGAACCACGTAGTCCTTGCCCTCGCTGCGCACCAGCCCCTTCTCTCGGGCAGCACTTAGGGATCCTGCTGCCACTAGATCCTCATACGCTATCGTTTCTGCCCGGATAAAACCCCGCTCAAAATCCGAGTGGATCACCCCCGCTGCCTGGGGAGCAGTGGCACCGGCAGGGATCGTCCAGGCGCGAGTTTCTTTGGGGCCGGAAGTAAAGTAGGTGCGCAGACCCAGCAGCTCGTAGGTGGCGCGGATCAAGGATTTCAGCCCCCCTTCTTTCACCCCCAGCGAGTCTAGATAAGCCTGTCGCTCTGCAGGCGGCAGCTCCACCAATTCCGCCTCCACCTGGGCTGAGACCACCACCACACGCGCCCCTTCCGCCTGGGCCACTTGCCGCACCTGCTCTACCCAGTCGTTGCCAGTAGCCAGCTCCGTTTCTGCTACGTTGGCGGCGTAGATTACCTTCTTGCGCGTGAGTAGCCCCAGCCCCTTGATGGCGGCCTCCTCCTCCGGACTAAGGGGCACCAGGCGAGCTGGCTTGCCCTCGTCCAGAGCAGCCTGTAGCTTTTCCAGGGCCTGCAGCTCCACTTGAGCCGTTTTGTCGGACTTGGCCTGCTTGCGCACCCGCTCCAAACGCCGCTCGATCTGCGCCAGATCCGCCAGGGCCAGCTCCAGGTTAATCACGCCTATGTCTCGCAGGGGATCCACGGAGCCGGCCACGTGGACAATGTTCTCGTCCTGAAAGCAGCGCACCACATGCACGATGGCGTCCACCTGGCGGATGTGGGAGAGAAATTGGTTGCCCAGCCCCTCGCCTTTGCTGGCGCCAGCTACGAGCCCAGCAATGTCAACAAACTCAATCTGGGCGGGGACGATTGCCGCCGAGCCGCTGATCTTGGCCAGCACCTCTAGGCGCTCATCCGGCACCGCCACCCGCCCTATGTTGGGCTCGATGGTGCAAAAAGGAAAGTTGGCCGCCTCGGCCTTGGCATTTTCGCAGAGGGCGTTAAAGAGAGTCGATTTGCCCACATTGGGCAGGCCAACAATGCCAGCTCTGAGCATGAGAGGCTAGGGTAACGGCAAGGGGATCCGTTGCGAAACTTTAACTATTCTGACGTTAGCATTGGTTGGTTGCGGGGGGCTGCTGCGCCCTCACCCCCCTCCCGTGGTGTTGCCCTCAGACCCGCTTCAAAAAGACCACTCCCTCGACATGGCCCGTTTGGGGAAAGAAGTCGGCAGCTCGCCATTGGGTTAGGCGGTAGGATCCCTCGGCCATCAGGATTTGCAGGTCGCGCGCCAAGGTGGCAGGGTGACAGCTAATGTAGACGATGCGCTGAGGTTGTCGCTGCTTCAGGATCTCGAGCACCTGCAGGTCGCAGCCGCGCCGCGGCGGATCCAACACCACGATACCGGCAGGAGGCAGAGTCGGCAAAACCGCTTCTACTGTGCCCTGGAAAAATTGGGCCGAGGCGATGCCGTTGAACTGGGCATTGTAGCGGGCCTGGGCTACCGCCGCTGGCAACGCCTCCACCCCCATCACTCGTTTGGCCCGCCGGGCCAAGAGCAGGGTTAGGGTGCCGATGCCGCAGTAGGCATCTAGGACGATCTCCTCGCCACGCAGCTGGAGCTGATCCACTATCCAGGTAAAAAAGGCCTCCGCCTGCTCCGTGTTGACTTGAAAGAAGGAGGTGCTGTCAATCCAAAAGGAAAGACCGGCCAATTCTTCCCGCAGGGATCCCCGCCCGGCAATGACCTCCGTTTGCGGGCCAAAGATGACGTTGGTGCGGGCCGGGTTGAGGTTAAGACAGACCCCCACTAGGTCGGGGTAGCGCTGCATCCAGCGCTGGGCCCACCTTTCCAGATGGGGCAGGTTGCGGCTGCAACTGACCAAGGTGAGGAGCACCTCACGGGTGCGGCGGCCAATGCGCAAGCCCAGATGGCGCAGGTGGCCCTGGTGGCGGCTTTCGTCATACACGCTCCAGCCGGTTTCCTGCAGATCCTGCTTTATTTCCCTCAGGAACACATCCAGCCGCTCGTCCTGCACAGGGCATTGGTTGAGGTTTACCAGGCGGTGGCTGCCCGGTCGGTAGTAGCCCATGCGCAACGGCTGGCCCTCCGCTTTGGCGATGGGGTAGGTGACCTTGTTGCGGTAGCGCAGCGGCTGTGGGGATCCCAAAATCGGGACGGGCTCGGGCAGGGAGAGGCCGCCAATCCGCTCCAGGGCATCCCGGAGAATTTGCTGTTTGGTGGCTAGCTGCTGCTCGTAGCTGACGTGCTGCCACTGGCAGCCACCACACTTGTCCGCCACAATGCAAGCGGGTCGCACCCGCTGCGGCGAGGGAGCAAGGAGGGAACGAATTCGCCCGACCAGGTAGTTGCGCTTAATCTCAATGACCTGGGCCACCACCCGATCCCCCGGCACACCTTGGGCCACAAACACCACCCGACCCCGCCCGTGGCCAAGCGTATGGGCAATGCCATTGCCCTCGGGGGTTAGGTCGGTGATCTCCAGGGATAGGAGATCCCCTGGCTTGATGGGATCAGGTGCCAGGGAAGAGATTGGTTGCTCCATGAAAGAAGGTGGGTCGCAGAAGGTTAGCTGGAGGCCCCGCACTTTAGTGCGGGAAGGAAAGCTACTCTGGAACTTTAAGTGGCCAAAGTGGCGCCTCCTTCGCAAGATACCCTACCGTATACTGTAGGGGGGATAGCTCCTAATGATGGAGCATGACCCAAGTTCTGACCATTTGACTATCAGCTAGTCGTTCTTTTTGCACTTCATCTTCTTGGACTCTCGCACTGCGGTACAGCCTGTTAAAGAACCAAGGGGTACAGTAGCAACACTTAGCAAACCAACTCCGGAAGCAGGATGGATTAATCAGGAGTAAA
>NZ_JANSIZ010000121.1:0-4264 GCF_047462315.1 Synechococcus sp. H60.2
GGTTGTTGGTTGCTGGGCGGGGGCTCTACAGGGCTCCGTTTCCGCGCATCGAGCTGCTGGAGCTGGAAACAGATCCGGTGGCCATTGACCCCTCTTTTTTCCGCGGGGCTCCTCTGCGGCTGGAGCGTCCTCTGCAGGCGGCGGTGCGGGTGGTGGTGCGGGAAGAAGACTTGAATGCTGCCCTCAACTCACCAGAGGTGCTGAGACAGTTTCAGGATATCCGAGCAGATCTGCCCTTTAGCGGGCGTAGGGACGAACCCCGCCGCTTCGATCTGCGCCAACCCCGGGTCGAGTTTTTGGCTCCTGACCGCCTTCGACTTTCTGCCCTCTTGGTGGAGCAGGAAGGCGGCAGTGAGCAAAAAGACTCCGTCCCGCTGACGCGAACGGTTGATGTGGTGTTCAACGCCGGGATCCGGGTGGAGGAGGGGCGCCGCTTGCAGCTTCAGGATCCGGAGTTTGTCATCGGCTCTGTGCGGGTTCCCGATGAGATCTCGGCAGCGTTTTTGGGCGGCCTTAACGAGGTGTTCGATCTGCAAGAGTTAGAAGATCTGGGGATCCTGGTGCGGGTGCTCAGCTTGGAGATAGGGTCTGACCAGTTGCAGGTGATCGGCTTTGTGCGGGTCGAGAGCTTGGAGACCCTGATGGGATCCCAGCGGGCCGCTCTTCCCTAGCAGGGATCCCCATCGCGGACAAATCTTCTCGAAGCGGGCCTCGTCCAGGTGGAAGAGAAGCCGCGCCTCCCCTTGGTTGTTGCAAATGGTTTTGGCTAGCGTAAAGCTGGAGCTCAGGGTGAGGCCGGTTCAAGCTGCCTGTGGCTGCTCCCGTGCCAGTTTTGGGCCTGTCCAGCCTGGGGATCCCCGGCAGAGTGGGCTTTTCTTCGCTACCCTAGAGCTAGGCAAGACAGGGGAATGGCAACGATGGATCACTACGGAGGGCGTACTGCACAGCTTGGCTCCGTCCGCTTGGGAGGACGGCGTCCTCGCCCCCGGCGCGGCCCGGCTCTGCAACTGGGGATCCTCGGCTTTTTGCTGGGGTTAGGGGTGATGGGGGGAGCTTGGTGGTACAGCATCGGGCCGCGGCAAACCCTTTCTCTGTATTGGCTGACCAGTGCTGACAATTCCATCTACTACGTGCAGCAGGAGCGCTCCCTGCGCGCCTTCGACGCCCAAGAGGCCATCCGCCTGGCCTTGGAGGAGCTGATTGCCGGTCCCCGGGATCCCCGCCTCGCCACCGCCATCCCCTCCCAGACGCGGCTGCTGAATGTGCGGGTGGAAGGCGACGATATTTTCCTCAACTTCTCTTCTGAATTCACGCAAGGGGGGGGATCCATGGCGATGATGAGCCGGATTGCGCAGGTGCTCTACACGGCCACCAGCCAGAACCCCGGCGCGCGGGTGTGGATCTCCGTCGAGGGGCGCGCCCTCGAGGTGTTGGGGGGGGAAGGGCTAATTATCGACCAACCCTTGACGCGGGCCTCGTTTGTCCCCAGCTTCCAGCTGCCGGCAGAGCCTGAGGCGGAGCCGTCAGCCGTATCAGCCTCTTGAAACCCTTGAGACAAAGATCATGAACTGGTTGCAGCGGGTGGGCAGCAGTTTTCTCCTGGCCGGTCAGGTGATCTTGCACCTGCTGCAAGGCCGTATTCATCGGCGCAACACCCTGGAGCAACTGGCGACAGTGGGGCTGGAGTCGCTGCTGATTGTTTTGATCACGGCGGTGGTGATCAGCGGCGTTTTCACCATTCAGTTGGCACGCGAGTTCATCAATTTCGGGGCCTCTTCCCTCATCGGCGGGGTTTTGGCCATTGCCCTGGCCCGCGAGCTGACGCCGGTGGTGACGGCGGTGATCCTGGCCGGACGGGTGGGATCCGCCTTTGCCGCCGAGCTGGGCACCATGAAAGTCACCGAGCAGATCGATGCTCTGCTGTTGTTGCGCACCGATCCAGTGGATTACCTGGTGATCCCGCGGGTAGTGGCTTCAGGGCTGATGCTGCCGGTGCTCACCATCCTCTCCCTGCTGACGGGTTTGGTGGGGGGGATGATCATCTGCGCTTCGGCTTACAACATTTCTTCCACGGTGTTTCTCACCTCGGCTCAGAATCTCCTGACCCCTTGGGACTTGCTCGTCTGTTGTTTGAAAGCGATGGTGTTCGGGGTTCTGATCGCCATTGTCGGTTCCAACTGGGGCCTTTCCACCAGCGGCGGCGCCAAGGGGGTGGGCCGCTCCACTACCGATGCTGTGGTGACAGCGTTGCTGGGGGTGTTTGTCACTAACTTTCTCATGTCCTGGCTGTTGTTTCAGGGCCCAGGTAGCGCCCTCAGCCGCGCCTTCTAGCCACTCAAAAGGGCAACGGTTCAGGGGAGATAGTGATGCAGAATCCCTACGCCCCATTCCTGAGATTTTCTTGGCCTGAGATCAGCCGGGCGCTCAGGATCTGATCCCCTAGCTTGATCTTGCGCAGCACCTCGGTGCCCTCGGTAACATAACCGAATACGGCATAGCGGCCATCCATGAGGTTGAGGCCGGCAGGGGTGAGATCCGGCTCGGCCATGAAGATGAAGAACTGAGAAGAGGCGCTGTTGGGCTCATCGGGATAGCGGGCCATGGCCACCGTTCCCTCAGCAGAAAAGGGCAGGGCCGGCTCTACATCCCACAGGCCCAGTTGATCAAAGGTCTGGCCGTAGCGGGGCATGACCTCGCCTTTGGCCCGGATCTCCATCGGGATGGTGCGAACCTTGCCGGTGGCCGGATCCACATAGCCGTCGGCAGGGCCTGGGGGATCCCCCGCTTGCACCAGGAAGAAGTTCTCCACCCGGTCAAAGGTCAGGCCATCGTAGAAGCCCCGCTGCACCAAGTCGGCGAAGTTGCCGGCAGTTATTGGAGCACTGTAGCCATCGAGGGTGATCACCATCCGCCCAGCGGTGGTGTTCAGCTCCACTTCCGCCCGGCCCAGGAGCTGCGGCTTGTCAGCGTATTCGGCAGGGATCGCGTAGGGAAAAGCCCCCACCCAGTGGTTTTCCAGGGATCCCAGCTCGTCTATGAGGCGGTCGTAGGCGGCGCGGGCCTCTTCCTTGCCCTTGGATTTGCGCTCCGTGGCCTGGCCGATGGTTTGCAACTCCTGGCGTAGAGCGGCAACTTCTCCAGGGGCGGCAGCAGCCTGCTCAGGGGGCAACTCCGCCAAGAGGGGATCCGTGTAGCGATCCAGAAGCCGCTCCACCTGGCGCACATCTCCCCGCACCGCCGACCAGCGGTTGTACTTCAAGTCGCTCTCAATTTTGGTGATGGCCTCATCGATTTCCCAGATCCGGCTGTCTTGGATGGGCAGCGCCCGCCGCAAGAGAGTACGCGGATCCGTAATGGCATCCCCTTGCGGCAGCGCCAGGGCCGGGATCCCACCCAGCCAAACCACCCACAGCAACACCGCAGCCAAGACAAGCCGGAGCGATTTTCTCCCCCACTCCCACCGATCGGTCTTGCCTCCAACTGGGGATCCCTGCTGGGCACGCTGCGCCATATCCTCACCTGTTGCCGACACTGCTTTTGCTCTCAGCCTGGCATTCTACCGTTGCTGGCGGCAAGCGTTGCTGCAAGAGAAGAGAATGCAAAGGTCAAACGGCCAAGGACCGGCTGCGTCCCCCTCCTACCTGGGAACGACGGCCTCAAAGCGGATGGCCCCGGCAGTGCCAGATCCCCCCACATTGACCACCACCACTCCGTTGGAGTTGGTGATGCCGCCGCAGGCCGCTGGCACCGCTTGTCCTGGTGGGATGAAAGCTCCCCCATCCCCATCAACCGCATCGCTCAGAGCCACTGGAGAGCCACCTGCCGGTGTCAAGGACAAGCTGCCTGCTACATAGCCAAGACCAGGGACGAGGGGATCGCACACCGTCAGCGTCGAGCTGGGCGAATCCAGCAGGAAGTAGATGGCAAACTGCACCCGGGCTCCTGGACGTACCGGCTGGTTGATGGCACCTTGCAGGAAGGTTGCTGCCCCGCCCGGCCAAGGGATCCCTGGGTTGTCGTTGGGATCTGTGGGCTCGTCGAAGAACTCACGGATGGGAAGGCCGTTGACGGCACTGATCCGCTTCACCAGCCGGATCCCTTCGCTTGGGGAAGGTGACGGACTAGGCGTCGGTGCTGGGGTTGGTGTCGGTGGTGGCTGGTGTACACGTGTTTGTCTGCCTACGATCTACTCTGTGTAGCTGTCGGTGGGCGCGGTATCATGTATAAATGTGTGGGGGGTGGGGGTGGGGTGTGTGGGTGGGGG
>NZ_JANSIZ010000122.1:0-4238 GCF_047462315.1 Synechococcus sp. H60.2
GGCAGAAGAAGAGACAAAAGCTCTGCTGTCAAGCGGGTGAGGAAACCCCACCCGCCTACGCGGTGGGGTAGTTCATGAAAAGGAGAGTATCAAGACAACGTTTTATTGTTGGCCGCCTTCCCCGCTGCCGAACTGCTATCGGAGCGGATGAAATACACAGAACCATCTCCGATCCAGAAACTCTGCGGAGATGTTTTGTCTAGCCTTTTTATTGAGTAGGCGTTGACCGATGCTATCGCCTATGAGTTAGGAATCCAATTTGAAGGCGAAGACTCTTTTGTTGTCAATCAAGAGAGACTTAGAGATAGAGTTGCCCACCAAATCTACGTTCACGACAACTGATTTTCCTACATTAAATTCGTAGAGGACGATCTCCTAAGCAAGATTGTCGGTTGTGTGGATCCCACAGTTGGACGAACAAAGCATCTTTTCGGATCCTTTTTTCAGAAAGTCTTGGGTCAAGGCACGGTGGCTATTGAAGAGGGGGAAGCTCGTTTGAGAGAGAGACAAGCAACTTCTTGACGAGTTCCTCTCTCTCTAGGAGAGGGGTTGGGGCTAAGGGTGGCGGCAAGAAGCGACCGGAAACCGCCTTAAACTATTCTGAAACGACCCCAAAGCTCCTGCCTTGCTTCAGCTAGAAACCGCAGGAGCCCCGCCCTGTACCCGTAGGGTCAGGGGAGGGAGCAATGCGGACGACGGATAATCGTGACATGGCCCAAGTCCTGACTATCTCCTGCAAGCTCAAGGTGTCTGCTTCGCAAGCCGTGAAGCTAGAGGCAACCTTGTCGGCTTTTGCACAAGCACTCCTCGCGCCAGCGGGCCGGAGGCCTTACTGGGTCAACCAAAACACACCAGAGAAGGTGGTTAACCCAGTCAAGCTTCAATCGCTCTGCTACCGCGCAATTCGTACCCGCTTTGGGCTCTCCAGCAATAAGGACTCCGTCCCGCTAGCGCGAGTGGCACAACAGGTGTGCAGAAGGCTGGCCGCTGCCCGCAAGGTTGCCCGGCAAAAGAATCGTCCGGTCAAAGCCTTCAAGGGGGGTTTTGTTACCTACGATGCCCGCATCTTTTCTTTTCGGGAAAAAGACTGGACGGTGTCGCTGACCACCGTTGAGGAACGCGAACGCTTTGAGCTGGATATAGGTAACTACCAGTGCGGCATGCTGGCGGGTTCTCATCCCAAAGCGGCCACGTTGGTCAAACGCCAAGACGGTTCTTACTACATCCAGATTTGTGTGGAGCACGACCCACCGGAGCCACAAGACACCACCGAGGCGATTGGTGTGGACTTGGGTAGGAGAGATATTGCCCATACTTCTGAGGGGGACAACTGGAATGGACAGCAGCTGAATAAGGTGAGGGATCACTACTCCCGGTTGAGGGCGGCTCTGCAACGCAAGGCCAGTAAGGGCACACGCAGCACTCGGCGTCGATGCCGGGAGCTGTTGCAACGGCTGTCTGGTCGGGAGAGACGCTTTCAAGCTTGGGTGAACCATCGCATCTCCAAGTCCATTGTTGCTAGGGCACTGGCCACCCACAGTTTTATTGCCTTGGAGGACTTGACTGGAATTAGAGAGCGTACCAACCAACAGCGGCGCAGCAAGACGGAGCGGCGGCGGTCAAACAGTGAGGCCTACGGCCCGCTAGCGCGAGGGGCGTTCTACCAGTTGCGGCAGTTTGTGCAGTACAAGGCTGCCAGAGCAGGGATCCAGGTTGTGGTGGTGCCGCCTGCCTACAGCTCGCAGACCTGCCACCAGTGTTTGTGGATTGGGCAACGGGAAGGGAAGCGTTTTCGCTGTGTGAACCCGGTCTGTGGTTGGGAAGGGGATGCGGATTTTAACGGTGCTAACGTCATTGCGCTTTTGGGGGTCGCTGTAAACCGGCCCAGAGGCCCGTGGTTGGCTTGCCAACTGCAGGGCTACCGTTCGCGTCAGCGGCGCGTAGCGCTTAAAGCCCGCTCCGTACCGCTTAGCGGTCGGAGTCAGGTAGTTTACTTTCGGTGATAGAATCACAGCACGCTAGGAGTGTCTGGGGGTTTTGCCCCAGGCTGAGATTACATCCTCAGAACCTGATCTGGGTCATACCAGCGTAGGAAAGCGAGCACTGGAGTTGACACCATGCGCAGCGAATGGGTTGCCCGCCGGCGTGGGCAAGCAAATGTAACGCAAATGCACTTTGCCCGGCAGGGCGTGATTACAGAAGAGATGGACTACGTGGCTCGGCGGGAAAACCTGCCACCGGAGCTGATCCGCTCAGAGGTGGCGCGGGGCCGCATGATCATCCCTGCCAATATTCATCACACCAACCTAGAGCCGATGTGCATCGGGATCGCCTCCCGCTGCAAAGTCAATGCCAACATCGGCGCTTCCCCCACTTCCTCTGGATTGGCCGAGGAGCTGGAAAAGCTGAAATTGGCCATCAAATACGGCGCCGATACCGTTATGGATCTGTCCACCGGCGGCGGCGACTTGGACGAAATTCGCACGGCCATTATCCAAGCTTCTCCGGTGCCCATTGGCACGGTGCCGATCTACCAGGCCCTGGAAAGTGTGCATGGCAATGTCGAAAAACTCTCGGCAGAGGATATCTTGCATATCATCGAAAAGCAGGCCCAGCAGGGGGTGGACTACATGACCATCCATGCCGGGATCCTGATCCAACACTTGCCGTTGGTGCGCAACCGTCTAACCGGAATTGTCTCTCGCGGAGGCGGGATCCTGGCCCGTTGGATGTTGGCCCACCACAAGCAAAATCCGCTCTACACCCGCTTCCGCGACATCATTGAGATCTTCAAAAAATACGATGTTTCTTTTAGCCTGGGCGATGCTTTGCGACCCGGATGTCTGCACGATGCTTCTGACGAGGCCCAGATGGCGGAGTTGAAAACCCTGGGACAGTTGACCCGCCTGGCCTGGGAACACGATGTGCAGGTGATGGTGGAAGGGCCTGGGCACGTGCCGATGGATCAAATTGAGTTTAACGTGCGCAAGCAAATGGAGGAGTGCGACGAGGCTCCTTTCTACGTTTTGGGGCCGCTGGTAACCGATATTGCCGCCGGCTATGACCACATCAGCTCTGCCATTGGGGCGGCCTTGGCCGGCTGGTACGGGGCAGCGATGCTCTGCTACGTAACCCCCAAAGAACACCTGGGCTTGCCCAATGCCGAGGATGTGCGCAACGGCCTCATTGCCTACAAAATTGCCGCCCACGCTGCCGATATTGCCCGCCACCGTCCTGGGGCCAGGGATCGCGATGACGAAATGTCCAGAGCCCGCTACAACTTCGACTGGAACCGACAATCTGAGTTGTCTTTAGATCCAGAGCGGGCGCGCGAATATCACGACGAAACCTTGCCGGCAGATATCTACAAAACGGCGGAGTTTTGCTCGATGTGCGGGCCGAAGTTCTGCCCCATGCAAACCAAAATGGATGCAGAAGCCTTGAGCGAGCTAGAACGATTCCTGACCACCCAGCCAACAGCCTAAGCGTTGGCCTGGCCTTGGCTTGACATGAGGTTGAAATTGATTGGATCCCATCTCTGCTCGCTGGGGAGTGGAGAGGGGCTCCTCCCCCAAGCTATGCTGGATTACAGGAGAACCCTTGCAGTTGGCTCCATTGAGCGGAGAGAGAACCATGGCACTTAGGCAACTCGGGCATGTCGCCATCCGGGTAGAAGACATCCCCAAAGCAGTGGAGTTCTACCAAAAGCTGGGCATGGTCAACGTCTGGCAGGATCCCGACTGGGCCTACATGAAAGCTGGAGACGATGGGCTGGCGCTATTGGGGCCGGGCTACCGGGCAGCAGGGCCGCACTTTGGCTTTGTCTTCAGCACCATGGAGGAGCTGGAGGAGCAGCATCGCCGCCTGCAAGCCCAAGGGATCCCGGTAGGGGCCATTCACAGCCATCGGGATGGCACTGCCTCTTTCTATGGCAAGGATCCCGATGGCAACCTGTTTGAGTTTTTGTACGAGCCGCCAGGCACTTTTGACCAAGCTAAGGCTAAGCCAGCCGAGGCAACTGCTTGAGGTCTAACCAGAAAAAGGCGGCGCAAGCTCTGAACTGCCATCGCGCACAAACAAGCTAGGGGCTGTGGGAGTCCTCCCGTAGCCCTAAGCAATTTTGATGAACTACCCCACCGCGTAGGCGGGTGGGGTTTCCTTACCCGCTTGACAGCAGAGCTTTTGTCTCTTCTTCTGCCCCAGTTGCTTCATCGATCCCGTGTACCGGGTCTCCGAAG
>NZ_JANSIZ010000123.1:0-4222 GCF_047462315.1 Synechococcus sp. H60.2
TGACCGCGTAAACTCCGAGCTACTCCCCGTTCCATCCCCTCCCACACCCCTGTCTGGTCGAGGGCAATCAAATCCTCAAGCTAGTCGTTCTCTTTGCACCTCCTCTTCTTGGACTCTCGCGCTGCGGTAAGTCTTTTTTTAGAGTCATCCCTCACTTTTTCAAGAAGTTGTTTATCGTGACAGTACTTACATCAATCGCTAAGCGACCCCGCAACAGTTCTTGATACTGCCACAGATAGAAGTCTGGGTGTTCTGCAATGATTGCCATCACTTCCTGTCAATGCTGTTCCAAAATACCTACTCGCTTGGTGCCTACTTTCTTGGGGGTTAAGTCCTGAGTTTGTTGGTACTGTCGCACCCAGCGGTATACTGCTCTTTTGGTTACCATGAACCGTTCGGCTACCTGGCGGATAGAGGTCTGACCTGCCTGATAAGCTTCTACAACTCTTTGCCGTAGATCCAAAGAATGGGTTGGCCTCTCTTTCTCTCCTTCCTCTTGAACACCTGTACCCTATTTTAAATTAACAGGTTAACAGGCTGTAACCGCCCTTGCTTCCCCAGATTGCTTCTCTTCAGCAGCAATGCCGCTTTCCCTGGTGAGCTCAGGGCGGAGGGACAACCGTTTTCTGGCCGTGGCAAAACTTGGGATCTAGCTAATAACTTCATAAACTGGAGCAAATGGCTCATCGCCATTGTTTTGCAGCGACCAGAGCCGCCCTTGTGATCCCAGTTCGCCTGACCTTACACAATTTTCTCTGCTACTCTCAGGCGGTTTTGGATCTGCGCGGGATCCACACCGCTTGCATTTGTGGCCCTAACGGGGCGGGCAAATCGGCTTTGCTCGACGCCCTGACCTGGGGCCTCTGGGGACAGAGCCGGGCCAGCAACGACAGCGATCTCATCCGCAAAGGTGCCAGCGAAACCTGGGTGGAAGTAATTTACCGCTCGCGGGGGCAAACCTACCGCATCCTGCGCAGCCGCCACCTGTCGGGGGAAGGATCCCTGGAGTGGCAAATTCAAATTGGAGAAGCCGACGGCCAAGCCCGCTGGCGCAGCCTCACCCGCCGGGGCCTGCGCGCCACCCAAGAGGCAATTGAAAGTCAGCTTGGCCTTGACTACGACACCTTCCTCCACTCCGCCTATCTGCGCCAGGGACAGGCCGATGCCTTTACCCTAAAGCGCCCCGGCGAGCGCAAACAGATCTTGGCCGACATGCTCAAGCTGGGCCAGTACGACTTGCTGGCCGAGCGCTGCCGTGAACGGGCCCGCAGCGCCAAGCTCAAAGCCGACCTGCTCCAAGAGCGCCTGTACAAGCTAGACCAACAACAGGTTTCCATTGAGCAGATCCAAGCTGAACTGGAGCAGCTCCAACACCAGCAAACCCATCTGCAGCAGCTCCTGGCCCAACAGCAGCAGGAATTACAGACTCTAGAACGTGCCTATGAACATCGCCACATCCTGAAGGAGCGCCACCGGCAACTCACCCAACACCTGCACAAGCTCAGCGCCAACCTGCACCACACCGAACAGCAGTGGCGAGCCCAACGACAGCACCTGCTCCAGTTGGAAGAGCTGATTGCCCAAAGCGAGCAGATCCTGGCAGGCTACGAACGCTATCAAACCCTGATGGCCCAAGATCGCCATCTTCACCACCTCTTCGAGCAACAGCAATACCTGCTCCAAGAGCGCCAAAAGCTGCAGGCCCAACAAGCTGAGTACCAACAGCAGCAACTGCGCAGAATGCAGCGGCTGCAACAGGAATTGGCCGCCTGCCAGGCCCAAGCCCAGGCCGATGCCCAGGTGCTGGCAGAAGGGGAGCGCATCGAAAACGCCCTCCACCACTACCGGCAAGCCCAGGAGCGCCTGCAGATCTTGAACGAGGCCCAGGCCCAAGCCGCTGCCCTCCTCGAGCAACAGCGGCACTGGGAGGAGGAGATCCGCCGCGAGCGAGAACGCCTGCAAGCCCGCCTCCAGTTCCTCCGGCAGCACCTGCAAAGCCAGGAAAGCCTGGCCCGACAGCAGCAGCAACTGGCCCAGAAAATTGCTGCCGGGGCAGCAGCCCTGGCCGAGCTGGAGCGGCAGCGCCTCTACCAGCAGCAGGTGCTGGAAAAAATTCAAGAGCGCCGCCTCTTTGTGCAGAAGCTGCAGGAGCGGCAGCGGGTTCTTCAGCATCAGTGGCAACAGGAGGAGGAACGCTGCCGCCTGCTAGAGGCTCGCTGGGAAGAGTTTCCTGTTGGCGATAGCGGAGCAGAGTCCTTTCACGCCGAGCGTTTGGATCCCGCAGAGCTAGAAGATCTGGATCGCCCGGATCACCTAGGCCCTTCGGATCCAGACTCTGGCTGGTGCCGTCCCACCCATGCTTTGACGGGGGCGAAGGCCATTGCCGAGGGAGCTGCAGAACCGGGATCCGAAGTAACCGCAGGCTCCCTCTCCTCAGAGCAGCCTGCCGAGTCCACGCTGGCACCGCCCACCAAAGTGCCGACTGCCCCGACTTGGGTTTGCCCCCTCTGCGCCCGTCCGCTCAGCCCGCCCCTGAGGGCGGTGGTGCTGAAGAAACACCGCCAGCGCCAAGAAGAGATTGCCGGCGAGCTCTTTGTGATTCGCGAGCAACTGGCAGTGGCCGACCGGGAGATCGGGCTGCTGCAAGAGGAAGCTCGGCGTCTTGAGCAAGAATTGGCCAGCTGGGACGAGCGCCTGCACCTCCAGGGGCGGCTGCAGCAGCAGTGGGAGGCCGGGCAGGAGCGCCATCGGCAACTGGAGGCTTGGCGGGCAGAAGCGGCAGAACTGGAGCAAATCCTCAACCAAGAAGCTTATGCCCCAGAGGCGCGGCAGCAGCTTGCCCAGATCCAGCAGGCCCTGCAACACCTGGGCTACGACGAGCGCGAACACGCCCTGCAGCGAGGGGAGCTGGAGCGCTGGCGCTGGGCCCTGGGCCGCTCCCAAGAACTGCGCAAAGCCCAGGAGCGCCGCGCCCGCCTAGGTGAGCAAATCGCCTCCCTACAAGCCCAACTGGAAGCCCTGCAGCAGACGCCCTCCTCGGCTGCCCTAGCAGAGCGACTGGTCCAGATCGAACAGGCGCTGCACCACCTCGGCTACGACGGATCCCTGCACCAGCAGGTAAAAGCAGAACTGGCCCAGGCGCAACTGTGGCCGGCCCGCCTGCAGGCCCTCCAAATAGCCCGCCAGGAGCTGCCGGAAGCCACAGCCCGCAGCCAGATCTTGTCCCAACGCCTGCAGGAAAGCCGGCAGCACTTTGCCCAGGCCACCCAAGAGCTGGAAGCGCTGCAGCAACAACTGGCGGAGCAGCCTGAGGTCTTGCCCGCCCACCTGGAAGGGATCCGCCAAGCTCTGCAGGAGCACCGGCAAGGGCTGGATCAGGTGCTTTCTCAAATCGGGGCGGCCCAACAGCGGCTGCAGCAGGCCCTTGAACAGCAGTCGGAGCGGGCAGAGCTAGAGCGACAACTGCAGCAGGCCCGCCGCCAGCAGCAGGTGTACCAGGAGCTGGCCAACGCCTACGGCCGCAACGGCATTCCCGCCCTGATCATCGAAAACGTTCTGCCAGAGCTAGAGGCACAAGCCAACCAGATCCTGGGCCGCCTCACCCAACACCGCCTCCATCTGCGCTTTGTAACCCAGCGCTCGGGGCGACGCTCGGACAAGCTAATTGAAACCCTCGACATCCTCATCGCCGATCCCCGCGGCACCCGCCCCTACGAGACCTACTCCGGCGGCGAGGCCTTCCGCATCAACTTCGCCATTCGCCTGGCCCTCTCCCGCCTGCTTACCCAGCGCTCCGGCTCCGACCTGCAAACATTGATCATCGACGAGGGGTTTGGCTCCCAGGACGCCACCGGGCGGGCCCAGTTGCTGGCGGCCATCAACGCTGTGGCCTCTGACTTTGCCTGCATCCTGGTGATCACCCACATCCCCAGCCTGCAAGAGGCCTTTCCCCACCGCATCGAGGTGCAGCCCTCCCCCCAGGGATCCCGCCTCTCCATTCGCGGCTAGTCATTTGGCTGGTCATTTGAGGAGTTGCCGGCCCGGCTCTGGAGCCACTGCTGCAGCAGGGGAATTATAGTCTCGCCAAGATGGCTCCACTGGCCGGGCTTTTGGGCCGTGGTCAGCAGCTCCACCCGCTCCCCTCGGATCACCAAAAAGCCCCCCGGCTCGCTGCGCACCCCGCCCCCCGCTCCGCCCAACAGGCTGGCCGGATCCCGGCCGT
>NZ_JANSIZ010000124.1:0-4196 GCF_047462315.1 Synechococcus sp. H60.2
CTCATGCGGCGGTGCACCTCTAGAAATTGTGAAGCGATATATCCAGAATCAGTCAGGAGGCGCTATCCCTCCCCACCGTATAGACGGTGGGGAATCCCGCGCCTTACGTTGAATTGGCCCCATCTCGAAAGCTTGAGAAAATCTTCAGGGTTCAGATAATTAATTGTCGAAATGGGCTGCCCCGGATTGCTCCAAAAGCTGGCGGTACAGCCTCACAATTTTGTCTTCCACCTCAGCCTGGCTCAGGTGATCCGTGTCGATCAGAATGGCATCGGGGGCAGGCCGCAAGGGAGAGATAAGCCGTTCGCTGTCGCGGCGATCCCGCTGCTCAATCTGAGCTTTTAACTCTTCAAGGGACACCACTTGTCCTTGGGCTTGCAGTTGGTGTTGCCGGCGCTGGGCCCGCTCCCCCACCGAGGCGGTCAAAAAGACTTTCAGCTCGGCATCAGGAAAAACATGGGTACCGATATCTCGCCCCTACAGGACATCCCCCCCATCCCGTCCAATGAGGCGTTGCCGCTTCACCAGCTCCTGCCGTACCCCTGGCACTGCCGCCACCTGAGAAACCCAGCGGGTCACCTCTGGGGAGCGAATGGCCTGGGTAACTTCCTCACCGTCGGCCCAGATGCGGGTTGGTTCGTCGGCCGAGGGGCCACTTTGTAAGGTTAGTTGGGTTTGGGCAGCCAGTTGGGTCAGTTGCTCGGCGTCGTCCAACGGGATCCCCCGCTGCAGCGCCAGCCAGGTGATGGCCCGGTACATCGCCCCCGTATCCAAGTACAGGAGCTGCAGTTGAGCGGCCACTGCTCGCGCTACGCTGGACTTCCCGGCCCCTGCCGGGCCGTCGATGGCAATCAGCGGGCGACGCCCTGTTTTCGGGGAAGGAGGCACTGCACTCTGCTGTTTTTGGGGCAAGGGATCCGCACCTTCCGGGGAAAGGAGCAGGTTGTCAATCAGGCGAGTTTGCCCTACATAGGCGGCGATGGCCAGCAGTCCCTTATCTTTGACCTCCGATAGGGGCTGGAGGGTTTGCGGATCCACCAATTCCAGATACTGCACGCGCACCTCCGGGGTGTGCTCTAGCTCAGCACGGGCGGCGGCCAGGATCCCTTCGGCGGAGGGATCCCCGGCTTGCCAGTGGTCGTAACCTCGGCGCAGGGCGCGGTACAGGCTGGCGGCCGCCTGCCGCTCCGCTGCTGAGAGGTAGCGGTTGCGGGAGCTGTAGGCAAGGCCGTCGGCTTCTCGCACGGTGGGGCAAGGGACAATGGTGGTGGGGATCTGCAGATCCTGAACCAGGCGCTGGATGATGGCCAGTTGCTGGGCATCCTTTTGGCCAAAATAGGCCCGCTGCGGCTGCACCAGGTTCAGCAGTTGCAGCACGATGGTGGCCACGCCGCGAAAATGCCCCGGTCGGTGGGGGGCGCAGAGGGTCTGCAGAAGGGATTCGGGGGGCATCACCCAAGTGCGGTCGCCTCCGGCTGCCGGGTCGGCTCCCATCTCTTGCGGGTCGGGGGCAAACGCCACATCCACGCCCGCCGCTTCACACAGGGCCCGATCCCCTTCCTCATCGCGGGGGTAGCGATCCCAGTCTTCGTTGGGGCCAAATTGGAGGGGGTTGACGAAGATGCTGACCACCGTGTGGTCACACTCTTGGCGGCAGCGGCGGATCAGACTGAGATGCCCCTCGTGCAGGGATCCCATCGTTGGCACCAAGCCTATGGTAGATCCCCGCCAGCTCGCTACCTGCTCCCGCAAAGCCGCCACCGTGCGCAGCCACTGCATCGCTATGCCACCTCACCTGCTGAGCCGCTCTCTTGCCGACGGTTTGGTGCCAGCTTTTCCTCCCTGGCTTTCACAGACCGATCTTATTGCCGCGCTGATACTGTCTGTAGGCGGCCACAAACAGGCCTGCCAAGGTAACCAGCACCATCCCCAAAACGATCCCCAGCAAAATTGGCTCGATCACAACCTAGGCCTCCTACTTCAAACCTAGATCATGATAAGCCAAGCCCAAACTCTTCCTCACCTTGCCCGGGCCTTTGAGGAGGGGATCCCTGCCAAAAATCAAAACAACGAAGAGACGGGGAACACCTCCCAATTGCCTCAGTGGATGGTCAAGTCTCCACGGCTATAGCTTGCTTTTTGATCACTTCGTTTAACTTGCAACTGTCCCGCCTGAGCTTGCCGAAAGATGTTTCCCAACCACAACTGCCCTCCCGCTTTGAAGGAGTGCCTGTCTGGGCTGGAAGAGCAACTGCGCCCTCTGGCAGACAAGGCCGTTCCCCTACTGGTGGCAGACTCGGATCCGCTACAAGTGTGGGCTGCCGTTTTGGCCTGCCAACACCTGGGGATCCCCCTCTTCTTAGCCAATCCCCACTGGGGAGAACGGGAGTGGGGACAGGCTTTGGCCGGCCTGGGATCCGCTTGGCACTGGCGGCAAGGGCAGTTGCAGGAGGATCCCGCCTGCTCCAACCCCCAGCTGGAGCATTGGCAACAGCTCCTGCACAGCACCGATTGGCCGGTAATTGGGATCCCTACCGGCGGCTCCGGCGGTCAGGTGAAATGGGCGGTGCACTCCTGGCGTACCCTCAGCGCCTCCGCCAGAGCCCACCAACAGCACTTCCGGGTGGAGTGTATCCATAGCTACTGTGTGTTGCCTCTGTACCACGTCAGCGGCCTGATGCAGGCTGTTCGTTCCTGGCTGAGCGGCGGCCAGTGGATTGTCTGGGATTGGAAACGACAGCAGCAGGCTGAGGCCTGGGATCCGCCTTTGCCGGGCAGCTTTCTGTCGCTGGTGCCCACCCAGTTGCAGCGACTGTTGCTCAACGCTCAGCCAGGAGTCTTGGAGAGCCTACACCAATTCCAGGCCATTCTGGTTGGCGGCGGCCCCACCTGGCCCAGTTTGCGGCAACAGGCCCGGCAGTTGCACTTGCCCCTAGCCCTCACCTACGGCATGACCGAAACCGCCTCCCAGGTATGTACGCTGCTGCCAGAAGCTTTCTTGCAGGGCAGCGACAGTCTGGGCCGGCCCCTACCCCACGCCACCGTGGAGATCCGCGGTGAGAGAGGGGATCCCCTGCCCGCCCAGACGGTAGGCCGCATCCACGTGTGGGCTGAGTCGCTGGCACTGGGCTACTACCCTCTCTCCAGCGAGGCAGATTCTCTAGGCCAATGGCAACAGCGGGGCTTCACCCCCGGCGATTGGGGCTATCTGGACTCAGAGGGCTATCTCTACTGGCTGGGCCGCGCCGACGAGCTCATCCTGACCGGAGGGGAAAAGGTGATGGCCGCCGAGGTGGAGGGGGAAATCCGCGCCAGCGGCTGGGTAGAAGATGTCTGTGTGCTGGGCCTGCCCGATGAGGAGTGGGGCCAGCAGGTGGTGGCGGTGGCTGTGCCCAGGGCTGGGATCTCTCTAAGCAGCAACGAGCTGGAGAAGCACCTAAAGCGGCACCTTGCACAACAACTAAGCCCCTTCAAGCACCCCAAGCAATGGCTGTGGTGTAGCGGGATCCCCCGCAACGCCCAGGGCAAGGTCAACCGCCAGCAGCTCCGGCAGTGGGCGGCCCAGCAGTTGAAAGTTGCAGCGCCAGGCAGCTAGCTGGATCCCTCCCGGATGCCCAGACGGGCTAGATCTCGCCGGATTTCAAAGGCCAACTCCCGGTTATTTGGCTCTGTGGCCAAGGCCTTTCTCAGATAGGCTTCTGCCTGCCGGTGGCGCCCCTCTTGGATCAAATGGTTGCCGAAGCGTTGATAGGCCAAAGCCAAGATGTGGATGGCCTCGCCGGAGTTGGGAAAGCGTTTCAGGAGGGCTTCGGCCAGAGCCACTGCCGTGGGCAGCTTGCGCTCGCGCCAGGCGGCCTTAACGCGGGCAATTCCTGCCTCAAGGGAGTCCCGAGCCGGCGGTTCTGCTGAGGTGGAGTCCAATCCAGTGGTGCGCACAACCACCCGCCTTTCTCCTTTCCCAGGACTGGGCGGGGATTGTCGTTGGGCGTCGTAGCGCCGCCGCTCTTCAGGGTTGCTCAGCACTTGGTAGGCCCGATAGATCTGCTCAAATCGTTCTCGGGATCCCTCTCCTGCCACATCGGGGTGAAACTGCCGTGCCAACCGGCGAAAGGCTCGCTTGATACAGCCTGTTAATTTAAAATAGGGTACAGGTTTTAAGAGGAAGGAGAGAAGGGAATGCCAACCCATTCTTTGGA
>NZ_JANSIZ010000125.1:0-4181 GCF_047462315.1 Synechococcus sp. H60.2
TCAGTGAAGAAGCTTGAATCTGCTGGGGTGCAGGATCTGGCGGGAGTGGGGCAGCCGCAGGGGGGGATTCCGAGGCCGGCTGGGTCGGCTCCTCCGCTGGGTCAGGCAGAGCTGATTCTGCAGCCGCCTCAAGCGGGGCCGGTGGGGGATCCTCCAGCCACAGCGTGACCGGGATCCGCACTTCGGGTTCTCTCAGAGGTCGGGATCCCCACCCCAGCAGCCCCAACAGATGCAAAAGCAGCGAGAGCAAAGTCTCCCAGCGCAGCGGGCGGAGCTCCCGACTTTGCCCAGGCAATTCAGGGAGATCCTCCAGCGAGGTGCAGGCAACCGAGAGAGCAAGGGAGCAATAGCCCGCCAGCAGGGCCGCCCTGAGCAGCTTCTCGCCCCAGCCAATCCAGCGCAGCCCCTCAGAGCTCTGGCCCCGCGCCACCCCCCACAGCCCCAGCTCCAGCCAGGCCAGACCCACCCCGTAGGCCATGCCTGCCTGCTGCCAATACCCCATCTGCAGGCGCCACAAAAGCCGAGGGTGGGAGCCCCTCTGCAAAGAAGCGGATCCCCGGTCGGTGCGAGTGGGGGGTTTGGCGAGCATGGCTCGGGGCTATCTCGATGGGCACGTCTGGCGGGGAGTCCTAGAAGCGGCTGGAGAAGCTGAGGGCCACATGGCGCCCCGGCTGGGCCCGCCGCTCCACTTCAGGGCCAACAAAGAGGGTGCGGGTTTCGGAGTAGAGAAAATACCGCTCGTCGAAGAGGTTGAACACCCCGAAATTGAGCTGCCAGTTGTCGTCTAGGTTGTAGTAGCCCAGCAGATCCACCACCGTATAGCCGCTGGGCATAAAGGGAATCTGCGGGGGAGCGTTGGGGTTGGGTCGCACCACCTCCCGCTGCGGATCCCGCGGATCCGCCACCAGCGTGGCCACCAACCTCGCCCCCCATACCTGGCTGGGATCGTCGTAGTGCAGCCCCAGCACCGCTGTCAGCGGCTCGATTGAAAGCAGGGGCTTGTTTTCTGTAAGATTGTCCCCCACCGCCCAGGCAAAGCTGCCGTTTAGGCTCCAACCGGTTAGGTCGGGGCTAAAGAAATATTGTCCCGTCGCCTCTACGCCGTAGATACGGGCGCGGCTGACGTTTTGGCTCTGGAACAGGATGACCGGCGGGGGCGGCGGGCTACCGGGGGGGCCGGGGGGTGAGGGCTCGGATCCCACCTCCCGGAATGCCTCGATAAAGTCGTTGTAGGTGTTGTAGTAGGCCGCCAAGCTGAAGCTGGCCTGCGGGTAGATCCCTCGCAAACCCACTTCAAAGCCCTGGCTGGTTTCCGGGCGCAAGTTGGGGTTGGAGAGGGTGCGATAGCGGAAAACCGGGCTGACCAGGTTGGTGAAGCCGCTGTTGATCTCGTTGTATTGGGGAGCGCGAAAGCCGGTGTTGTACTGGGCCGTAAAGGTGAGGTTGGGGTTAATCCTCCACACTAGGCCCAGCTTGGGGGAAATGGCATCGGCAAAGAGGCTGGCCGCTTCTGACCCGCTTTTCAAGAAAGCTTCATCGGGGCTGGGGGTGAGGTTGTAGGTGTCGTAGCGGATGCCGGGGATCAGAGTCAAGTTGCCGCCGCCAAAGTCGATCTCATCCTGCACATACAGCCCAAAGCGCACGGTGTCCGAGTCAGGAAAATCTTTGGTGGGAAAGGTATCTGGGGGAATGTTTTGGGTTACTGCTCCAGTTTGCAGATTGGTCTGAAAACGGTTGCGAGGTCGCTCGTTGCGGGTGGTGGAGATCTCCATCCCATACACCAGGCGGTGGGAGAGATCCCCGGTTTGGAAGCGACTTTGGGCCTGCAGGCTGGCTCCCAAAATGTTGCTGACCAGCTCGTTGAAGGTATCCCGCCGCACCGGTACGGGTCGGCCTTGCACCGTGAGGGTGCGCTCCTCTACACTGGGCTCGCGGGTGCGGGCGGGCTGGTAGTAGATCTGGACAGTGGCCAGCTCAAAAGCGGGATTCTCTGGGTTGGCGTAGCGATACTCCAAACTGAGGCGGCTGCGCTCGGTGTCGATGGTTTCCCTAAATAAGCTGACGGCGGGATCCAGGTTGCGCCGCGAGAACGTGGTGGTGGTGCGGCTGTTGAAGTACTCGCCGGTCAAGGTGAGGCTTTCCAAGGGGCTGAAGCGGTAAACCAGCTTGGCCAAAACGTTGTCCCCCTCCACCGTTTGCCGATCTTTGAAACTGGGATCCGCCTTGATATCCGGCTCCCTGGCGTCGCGGCGGGTGTAGATGAGCAGGGCTTCCAGGTTCCCCTGGCGGCCCGCCAAGCTGAGGGTGTTGACAAAGCCTTGGTTTTTGCTGTCGTACTGGCTGGAGAGGCCCACATGGCTGTCCCGTTCCCCCAGCAGATCCACTGGATCTAGAGTAGTGTAGGTTACCACGCCCCCCAGGGCATCGCTGCCATAGAGGGTGGAAGCAGGGCCGCGGATGATCTCCACCGTCTTCAGGGTCTCCAGCTCAAAGGTGTCCCGCCCGATGTTGAAGGGGCCAAAAGAAAACCGCTCCGGCTGCCGGATCCCGTCCACTTGGATCAGCACCCGGTTGGCGTCAAGGCCGCGGATGTTGAAGTCTTGCAGTCCATAGCGGACATTTCGCCGCACGCTCACCCCCGGCTCGTAGCGCACCAGATCCTGGATGTTCTGGATGAGCTCCCGCCGCAGGCGCTCCCGGTCGATGACGGTGATGCTGGCCGGCGAGTCGGCCAGGGTGCGCTCGGTGCGGGTGCCGGTGACTGTAACCTGCTGCAGGTTGAAGACAGGGGTGCCCTGCTGCAACACCTGCAGATCCGCTTGCAGCCGCTCCACTTCCGCCTGATCCCCCCGCCGACGGGCAGCTTCGATCTGGGCTTCTAGCTCGCGAATCTGCTCTTGGATGGTGGTGGCCCCCCGAGGGGTGGCCTGGGCCAGCAAAGGAGTCTCAGGAATCCGAGCCGCGGGTTGCGCCTGGGCCAGGGATCCCCAACTCAGCCCCAGACACAGCCCCAAACTCACTGCCTTCCAGCCCCAGCCGGTTACTCGCATAACTTCTCACTCTCCCAAAAACCACCAGAAACAAGTCAAACCTTCGCCTCAACACCCTTTCCTCCCAGCCAGAGGGGCCTTGCCGGGTCTGCGCTGCGCAAGGGGCAAAGCTGGAGCCCCACCGGCGTTGGGATCCACTCCACCTCTAGGCCAAACACCTGCCGCACCCTCTCAGCAGTCAAGGCCGCCTGCGGGGATCCCAGGGCCTGCAACTGGCCGGATCCCAGCAGAGCCACCCGCCGGCTGTAGCGAATGGCCAGGTTTAGATCGTGCAGCACGCTAACCACCGTCAGCCCCTGCTCCTGCTGCAGCCGTCGCAACAGCTCCAGCAGCTCCAGTTGGTGGCGCAGATCCAAAAACGTGGTGGGCTCGTCCAACAGCAGCACCTGCGGCTCCTGCACCAGGGCTAGCGCCAGAAAGGCCCGTTGCCGCTCGCCGCCGGAGAGCGTTTCCACCCGCCGCAGGGCCAGGGATCCCAGTCCCGTCTGCTCCAGCGCCCATTCCACCCGCTGCTGATCTGCCCGCGGCAACTGCCACGCCCACCAGGGCTGGTGAGGAGAACGCCCCAAGCTCACCAGTTGCCGCACTGTCAGCCCTGTCGGGATCCGCGGCTGCTGGGGCAAAAGGGCCAACTGCCGCGCCACCTGTTGCGGGCTGAGCTGGGTGTGCAGATCCCGACCGTCCAAAAGTACGCGCCCCGCCTGCGGAACCAACACTCGGCTGAGTAGCCGCAGCAGGGTCGATTTGCCTGAGCCATTGGGGCCGACAATGCTCAGCCAGTCCCCCGCCTGCAGGCTGAAGCTCACCTGCCGGATCACCTGATGCGAGCCATAGCCCCCGCTCAGCGCCTCGGCCTGCAAAATCGGCCGGCCCGCCCTCATTGCCCCGCCTCCCGCTGCCGCAGCAGCCAGCCGAAAAACGGCGCCCCCATCAACGCCGTGACGATCCCCACCGGCAGCTCTACAGCCCCCAGCCGGGCGAGGAGATCGGCGCCGCTTAACAGAGCCGCCCCCGCCAAGGCAGAAAGGGGCAACAGCCAGCGGTGATGCGATCGCCCGCCCGGGGGCCCCCTGTGGGGGCAGCGCACGCCCCCCACGGCGCGGCACGCGCCCCACGTGCCGCCCGCCGCGG
>NZ_JANSIZ010000126.1:0-3997 GCF_047462315.1 Synechococcus sp. H60.2
ACGCTGCCCCGCTTGGTAAAGCGCCTGGAAAGCTCGCCGATCCCGCAAGCGATAAGGAGCAGGCAGCATGGTGGCGGATCCCACCCTGAATTCAACAAAGGGCCCTGCCCTTAAAGCCGGATCGCGCCTTAAGAAACAGCCAGGCGATAACGCCCCTTGGCCCGCCGCCGCCGCAAGACTTGCCGCCCGGTTGCTGTGCGCATTCTGGCCCGAAACCCAGAGACGCGAATGCGTCTGCGATTGGTGCCACGAAGGGTACGCTGAGTCATGGTGTAGACCCACTCATCATGTCAACAAGGCCTGCTGCGGCTGGTGAGGGGGAAGCCCAGTCCACTTGCAGACAATCAGCAAGGTGCCATTCTAGCAGGCTCGACGGAAAATTGCTAGATTGGCCGCCCCACGCCGAGCAGCTAAATTGGGAATCCCAAGTCCAAGTCGAGAGAGCAGAGGCACTGGGTTGGCGCCCCTGTTCTCTTTGGGCTTTGGCTGTGTCGTTCTGGGTGTGTGGTGTGGATATCTCCCTAGATCAACTCTGGGACGAAGCTCTGGGGCATCTACAGGTGCAGCTCAGCCGTCCAACCTTTGAGGCTTGGATCAAGACGGCGCGGCCTGAGTCGTTGGTGGACAATCGCCTCACCATCTCGACTCCTAGCGAATGGGCGCGGGGCTGGCTGCAAAAGCACTACGCCTCCACCATCACTGAGGTGGTGCAGCGGGTGGCCGGGATCCCTTTGCAGGTGGAGTTTTCCGTCGCTCCCCAGGCCTTGGTGGAAGAAGACCCTCCTTCAACAGCGGCTGGGGCCTCAACCTCCCGCTGGGCCGGCAGTTTTCCGGCTTCCGCCACCCTGGGGCTGGAGGTGAGCGGCAGCCTGCCCATGCGAGCTCCGGATCTCAACCCCAAGTATTCCTTCTCGCGTTTCGTGGTTGGTCCCAACAACCGCATGGCTCATGCGGCGGCCTTGGCCGTGGCCGACAAGCCTGGGCGGGCCTACAACCCGCTGTTTCTCTGCGGCGGAGTAGGGTTGGGCAAAACCCACCTCATGCAGGCCATCGGCCACTACCAACTGGAAGCGAATCCCCAGGCCAAAGTCTTTTACGTGTCCACCGAGCGCTTCACCAACGATTTAATCGACGCCATCCGGCGAGACAGCATGCAGTCTTTCCGGGAGCACTATCGAGATGTGGATATTTTATTGGTGGACGACATTCAATTTATCGAAGGCAAAGAGTACACCCAAGAGGAGTTTTTCCACACCTTTAATACGCTGCATGAGTCAGGCAAACAGATCGTACTGGCCGCCGACCGCTCCCCTCACCTCATCCCTCGGCTGCAGGAGCGGCTCTGTTCTCGGTTTTCGATGGGCTTGATTGCGGAAATTCAACCGCCGGACATCGAGACCCGCATGGCCATTCTCAAGAAAAAAGCCGAGTACGAGGGGATGAGCCTGCCGTCTGAGGTCATCGAATACATTGCTACCACCTACACCAGCAACATCCGCGAGCTGGAGGGTGCCCTCATCCGTGCTGTTGCCTACGTCTCCATTTCCGGCTTGCCGATGAGTGTGGAGACCATTCAGCCCATTCTCAACCCTCCCAGTGAGCCCAAGGAGATCACGCCCGACATGATTATCGACGTAGTCTGTGAAGCATTCGGCATCGACCGAGAAAGCTTATTGGGATCCTCCCGCAAGCGGGACATCAGCCAAGCGCGGCAAATTGCCATGTTTTTGATGCGTCACTACACCAACCTCAGCTTGCCCAAAATTGGCGATTACTTTGGAGGAAAAGATCACACCACCGTTCTCTATAGCTGTGAGAAAGTTAGCCAGTTGCAGCGGGAAAATCTGCAATTCGAGCGGCAACTGCAAAACCTGGCCCAGCGGCTGCGAGTCATGGCCAACAGCCGAAACAGCTAGTCTTTGCATTGCCGTTGTCGGGCCCTCCTTGTGGTCTCATCCTACGCTGCTGAGAGCCGCGACCCCCGTGAGTTTGCATAAAAGATCCTTTTGGAAGCAGCTACAGTTGAGGACGGGAGGGGCGGGGGTTGCAGGTGATAGGGCAATCTGGTAGAGGGCTTTGCCTGGGTATGCTGCTTCTTGGGGCTGGGCTGATGCCAGCATCGCCGGCCTGGGCCAATTCGACCCAAGCGAGCCGCAGGGAAGCGGATCCGCGGCCAACTGCCCTCTCAGCCGTTCTAGATCTGGGGCTGGATAGCCAAATTGTGGAGGATAGCCCCGTGTTGCGCCGCTGGCTGCAAGGCCCTCCCAATCTTCTGGAAGAAATCCGCGATACTCCTGTCTTGCCCACCCGTTTGCAGGCGGGTTTCGAGTCGGCTTCTGAGTGGCGAATCAGCTTGCAGGACTTGCGCCTGGGAGATCGCCTCACCCTCAGCGGCGACTATCGCCAATCTTCTGAGAACCCAGAAATCCGCCAGTACGGGTCAGAGGTGCGTTACTTTCTTGCCCCCGTGGGATCCCGCTTGAATCTGGCCCCCCAACTGGGCTATCGAGCCTTGGAACAAAAGAACCGCCGCCTCAGCGGGGTGAGCTATGGGGCTTTTGCCGTTTTGGCCCTGGCGCCCGGAGCCGCCGACTTGACTGGCAGCTACACTTGGGTGGCCCCGCAGGAGCCGGAAGAAGGACAGGCCACCCTAGCGGAGATCACTGCTGCCTACGCCATTAGCCCTTCCCTTCGTCTCGCTGCCCGCTACAGCCTGCGCCACTCGAGCTTGGCGCGGGAATCCAGCGTTGGCGTTGGCCTGGAGTGGATTCCCTAGAGGCGCACCGCCTGCACAAAAGCCACCCAGCCGAAGCTGAGATAGCGCTCCAAGCGCAACCCCACCTGGGCAAAGTGCTGGCGCAACTGGTCTGCGGAGAAAAAGCGAAGGCCGGTCGCCTCCAGCCAGTGCTGCACCGTCTGCCCCCATCCCTGCACCTGCTGGCTGTGCATCGAGACAAACACCCCGCCAGACTGCAAGATGCGGGCCACTTCCCGCAAGCAGGGATCCAAGGGCACCTCGTTCAGGGTGGCGCCGCTGATCACCGCCCCAAAGGCTGACGAGGCGAAGGGAAGCTGTTCCGCCCGGGCTCGCACTAGGCTGTAGTGCTGCCAGTGGGGCTGGGCCTGTTGGGCTGCCTCGGCCAGTACCCCTGCCGCATTGTCCAGGCCAATCACCGTCCGCTGCGGATCCCTGGCCAGGAGGAGGCGGCTCCAGTACCCCCCTGCCGTGCCCAAGTCCAAGACAGGATCTGCCTCCCCCACCAGCTCCGCCAACAATCGGCCTTCCCGCTCGCTGGCGAAGCTCTCCCCCGATAACAGCGACAGCGCCCAGGGCCGCCAAAGGCGATCGTAGCCCCAGGCAAAGCCGGGCAGATGGGCAATGGCCTGAGCTGGAGTGAGGGGCAACTCCGGCGAGGTGGCTAGAAAATCCACCGCCCCGGAAGATAGGAGAGGGTAAACCTGGCCACAGCGGGGACAATAAACCCGATCCACAGCAGACCCTGGCTCCCGCGCTGGCGGCAAGCTCAGCCCTTCCTGACCACAGCTTAGGCAGCGGTAGAGGTGAACTGGCAGAGCAGAGAGAGAAGAAAGCATGACACAGCAGAGTAGCTTGGTAGCCCCGTACTCAGCGCTCCGCGCCGCTAGCGCGAGTAGGGCGGGGCGGAAAAGCCTTCGAGCAGCTTTAGCTGCTCACCAACGATGCGAGTCGTTAATACAGTTTAGTTTTGGATCGCCACTCAGCAACAATGGACTACGGCTGTCAACAGGTTCTGATTCAGGACAGGAAGCTACAGTCTGTTAAGGAATCAAGGGGTACAGTAGCAACACTTAGCAAACCAACTCCGGAAGGAGGATGGATTGATCAGGAGTAAACAAGTCTGCACTATCTGCTCCACGCTATACTTCCCAACTCTGGAAAGCTGCCGAATAAAATGCTTCAACACCGACCCCATCATCTCAATAGGATTCAATTCCGGTGCATACACAGGTAGGTATA
>NZ_JANSIZ010000127.1:0-3870 GCF_047462315.1 Synechococcus sp. H60.2
GAACCAATACCAACACCGACATCAACGCCGGCACCCACTCTTACACCAGAGTCGACGCCCACTCTTGCACCACGTCGCCAGCCGCGCTTTCAACTCCGGCGTCCCCGTCCCACCTCAGAAGGGATCCCGGCTGAGGTCACACCTGCTGTGCCAACCCCACCGGCTGTAGTGGCCACGCCGAAACCAACACCTAGCCCCTTGCCTACGCCTGCTCCCACTCCAACACCTCAACCTGAGGCTACGCCTTTGCCGCGCATCACCCCTCTCCCGCTGCAAGAGCAACGCGTGCGCCAGCAGGGGTTGCGGCTTTTCCCCCCTGGGCTCCACAGCCCCTACTCGACGGATAACCTGTAGTACGCTGGCGGCTCGAAGGTTTGACTCCACAGGTAGTGTCTAAGGCTCAAAATTTACCTTAATTTGCCCTAAACTTGGGAAAGCCAAGACGACGGCTTTTCCTTGGGATCTGCCTTGGCTGGTTTGGGGCTGAGGCTTATTGACAACTCTCTCTGAAATCAGCCTCAAAAGGTTGCAGAAATGGGCCAGCAGGCCGTTCGATGCCTTGCTGGGCCGGCCTCTCCGATGGGTTTCTACAGACAAAATAGGCATCTGTAGCGATGTAGAGTGTATCAAAAAACATGTTTTTTATCTCAGTGCAATCTGGTTAACGATTAAGAGAGCATGACCGATTTTACTTGCTTTTTTCGGATCCTATTGGTCTAAGTTTTGAGTAACGGAATCGCTTTATTTTCGTAACATCTACCCGTAGATCAGGGAGCCGACAGAGCCCAGAACTGAGGCACTGCTGGCAGTAGCTCACGGACAGGACTCAATAAATTTAGTGAATCAAATAGCCGCTGAAAGTCTGCATTTTAGGTTGCCAAAACCTTTACGGAAAGGCTTTTCTACTGGTATGAATAAGGTGCTGTTTGCAGCAAGGTCGGCTTCCTAGTGGGAAGAAAGCTTGACGCGACAGCAGAAGAGAAGATTCTGACAGGGCATCAACTTATGGTGTGGGGTTGGATATGTCGGAAAATCTTGAGCTGCAAGACGCAGTGGGGCGTTTCTTAAAAATCATTGGGCGCTACTCGTTGCTCACTGCCGAGGAAGAACTGCGTCTGGCCCACCAAGTGCAGCGGATGATGGCCCTTCTGGAGCAGCGGCGGCAGCACGAGTCGCTGGAGGATTGGAGCCAACGACTGGGGATCCCTTTAGAGGAGCTGCAGCAGATCCTGCGGCAGGGGGAAGCCGCCAAGAAGCGCATGGTGGAGTGCAACCTGCGCCTGGTGGTGTCGATTGCCAAGCGCTACCGCAACCGCGGTCTGCCCTTTCTGGATCTGATTCAAGAGGGCACCATCGGCCTCACCCGCGCCGTGGAAAAGTTCGATCCCACGCGGGGGTACAAGTTCTCCACCTACGCCACCTGGTGGATCCGGCAGAGCGTGAACCGCGGCATCCAAAACAAGGGGCGCCTGATCCGGCTGCCCGCCCACATGTACGAGAAGGTCTCCCAGGTGAAGCGGCGCTACCGCGAGCTGTCCGCCGAAAGGGGATCCCGGCCTGCCGCAGAGGAAGTTTTCGATTCGCTGGATATTGGCGACAACTACCGCGAACTGATCACCCGCCACATGGCCGAGATCCGATCCCTCAACGTCGGGGTGGGGGACGAGGACGGCACTGAGCTGCAGCACTTTATCCCTGACGAAGACAACGATCCGGTCGAACATCTGAACCGGGCTGCCCATTGCGAGGAGGTGCGCGCTCTGGTGGGCCAACTGAGCGAACGCGAGCAGCAGGTAATTGTGGCCCGCTATGGGCTGGATGGGTCGAAGGGCCTGACGTTGCGGGAGATCGGGGAGCACATCGGTCTTTCGCGGGAGCGAGTCCGGCAAATTGAGCGGCGGGCCCTGCGGAAATTGCGGCGGCTGCAGCAGGAATACTCCACCCCCAAGGCCGGCAGACAGCTCAACCCCCCAAGCTAACTGGAGCCTGCCCCTCTGTAGAAGGGCTTTTTTACCACTTCGGCGGGCCGGCGCTGGCCCCGAATCTCAATCTCCAGTCGGGATCCCACCTTGGCCCAAGTTGAATCCACATATCCCAGGCCAATGCCGTAGCCCAAGGTAGGAGAATGGCTGCCGCTGGTTACCCGCCCGATCGGCTCAGGGGAGTTGGGAGCGTAGATGGCATAGCCGCTGCGGGGAATGGCTCGATCCAATAGGCGAAACCCCACCAGGCGACGCGGGATCCCTTGCTCGCGTTGACGTTCGAGGGCCAGCTTGCCAATGTAGTCCCCTGGATTGTTGACCAACCAACCCAAGTCAGCTTCCAGGGGAGTCGTGCTCTCGTCCATGTCCTGGCCGTAGAGGCAAAAAGCAGCCTCTAGGCGCAGGGTATCGCGGCAGCCGAAGCCACAGGGCTGTACTCCTGCCTGCACCAGTTGCTCCCAGAGCCAGCAGCCCTCTGGGGGGCTAAGCAAGATCTCAAAGCCGTCTTCTCCGGTGTAGCCGGTGCGGGCCACAAAGACCCTTGCCCCTGAGGATCCCCCTTTTTGAGGAGCAAACTGCCCGTGTTGAAAGCGGCGCAAAGCCTTCAGGGATCCCGCCAAAAAAGGCTGAAGAACCTCTTCCGCTGCCGGCCCCTGCACCGCCAGCAACACCTGCGACTCGGTGTGATCCTGCAGTTCCAGCCCAGGGATCCCCTGCTGCTGCAGCCACTCCCTATCTTTGTGGCGGGTGGCCGCGTTGACGATCAGGCTCCAGTGCTCCAGCTCTCCTTGCGGTGGATGCCGGTAGAAGATGACATCGTCCACAATGCCCCCCAGCGGATTGAGCAAAACCGTGTAGCGAGCGGATCCCGCCCGAACGGCGGCCAGGTCGCTGGGCACCAGCCGGCTGAGGTGGGATCCCAGCTCTGGCCCCCAGAGCTCGAACTTGCCCATGTGGGAGATGTCGAATACCCCCACCCGCTCCCGCACTGCTCGATGCTCGACCACCACCCCTTGGTACTGCAGGGGCATTTCCCAGCCGGCAAAGGAGACAAACCGCGCCCCCAAGGCTTGATGGAAGGGAAACAGGGGGGTGCGCTGCAGGGAAGTTGTGCCCATCAACGGATCTCTGAAGGTTAAGGACTAGGATAAACGCACCGTCGCAGATTCCCAGAGCTTGTCCAGGGCCTTCTGTCCCCGTTTTGGGAGGCAGCACCGTGAAGCCGTTGTCAGTTAGCCGACCCGCCTACGGTTAATTGTCCCAACACATTGATGTCGAAGGTGAAGTTAATCGTCACCGAGTTGCCCTCGTAGGCCTCAGGCAGGGGCGAAAACGGAGCTGCTCTCTGGATGGCTGTCAGCGCCGCGTCGTCGGTTTGTTGGCTGCCGGAAGTGCGGGCCAGGCGGATGCTCTGCAGCTCGCCCCCCCGACCCACCGTGAAGATTACCACCGTGCGGCGGGAAGTGCCAGTCTGCCCCGGGATCCAGTTTTGTTCCACCTTGCGCTGTAAAGCTGCCAGCCAAGGGCCCCAGTCCACATTCGCCCGCGCCGCCACACTGGGGGGGTTGGGAGCCGACTGGGTGGGGTTGGCCAAGCCGCTGGCTCCCTGGCCCTGGATCCCAGCCCCATCACTGGGAGCGGAAGCGCTGATGGGCGGCCCCAACTGGGAAGCATCGGAGGGCCGCTCGGCGGGGAGAACCTCCGGTTGGGGAGCCGGCGCAGCCGGCTGCAATTGGCTGAGATCCGAGGCCCGCTCGCTGGGCTGCACGGGTAGAGGCTCGGCGGTGGGGGGAGGCGTGGGAGCCGGCGTGGCAGGAGGAGCAGCCGCCACGGGCGGCGGGGTCTGGGTGGGAGGTGTCTCTTATACACAGCTGACGCTGCCGACGAT
>NZ_JANSIZ010000128.1:0-3821 GCF_047462315.1 Synechococcus sp. H60.2
AGCAGTCTTGAAAACTGCCGTGGCGCAAGCCACCGTGGGTTCGAATCCCACCCTCTCCGTCCTGGAATCTTTCGCCATCTGCTGAAGTTTCCAGAAGCTCTGGTTCTATGCCAACACCGACGCCAACGCCGACAACTTTGCAGCTCACTAGCTCCGCTTTTGCCCCCTCACAACCCATCCCCTCCCGCTACACCTGCGAAGGAGAAGATCTTTCTCCCCCCTTGACTTGGTCGGGGGCACCTGTAGGAACCCAAAGCTTTGCCCTGATTATGGATGACCCAGACGCGCCCGGGGGCACCTTTGTCCACTGGGTGGTCTACAACTTGCCCGCCAGTGTTACGAGTCTGCCAGAAGGGATCCGCTCCGACAGCGACCTGCCCCAGGGGGCCGTCCACGGGCAAAACAGTTGGGGACGCAATAGCTATGGCGGCCCTTGCCCTCCCAGCGGCACCCACCGCTACTTCTTCACCCTCTACGCCCTGGACAGGCGACTGGCCTTAGCACCAGGGGCCACCAAAGAGGCCTTGCTACGGGCCATGACAGGCCACATCCTCGCCCAGGCCCAACTGATGGGCACCTATCAAAGAAGAAGGTAGGGGAGAACCTCAAGCAAGGGGTGCCCACAGGCTGGAGCTGAGCGTTGCTGAAAGCAAATCCCACATCTCTGCTCTCCAAGAAATTTGCCCTGCCGCCGTCTTCCTGCCCAGGACAGGGATCCCTAGCTGGGCCTGCAACTGCCAGACCAAGGGGAGTTCTTCTAGGGAGGAGCCGGCTGCAGATTCCAGCAACACCCATCCCAGGCAGTGAGTCTTGGCCTGGTGAAGCAAGGCCGCAAAAGCAGCTCCCTGGCTAAGGGCAGCTTCCTGGGGCAGCGTCAGAAGTACCTTGAACCCCCAGACAGCAGCTAGGTCGGCCCAGGTTTGGCCAGGCCCTATCGGATCGGCTAGGGTGCCGGGTACTACCAGCAGGGAATCCCTTTCCCCTTCCCAGTCAGCAATCTGTTGCCAGAGGACCTTGAGCTGTGCTTCAGAAGGGCTGGGATCCACGCGGAGCAGCCCCCAGGGACGTTCTACCGCCTCTTGCCAGGCTTCTGCCACTGCCGCTGCTGCCGGGATTCCAGGCCAGGTGTCGGCTACCATCACTCTCATGGCTCTCCGGTCTCGGCTTCCCAGAGGTTCAGAAACTCGGGTTGCACCTCGAAGCCAAACACTAAGGCCATGTCCCGCAGCATCGAGACAGATCCCAGTTTCTGCTGCTTAAACCAGCGCATCAGCACGAAAATCTTCTGATAGACGAAGATCTCCAGTGCTTCGGGGTTATAGACGATCCCTTCGCGGGGGTTGAATTGGTGGGGCACCAGCATGGCGGCGTAGCGAGCCAGCTCGCCGCTGCGCCAGTCAAGAAAGTAGGGCATCCAGGGGTAAACCGTATCCCAGCGGATAAACCACAGGCGCACTTCCGGGATCTCCGAGAGCTCGCGCGGATCGTCGGGGCTGCGCGGCCAATCAATGGAACATTGCACCTGCTGAGCGGAGCGAACGGGATCCGCCATCAAGGTTTTCACCAACTCATGGCCCGGCGTTAAATCCAGGGTTTGAATGGCTTTGGCAGGCAGGTAGAAGGTAATCGGCACGACGACAAGCAATCGCTTTAACCCAGTCTCGATCCAGGCGAGGGCTTCCGCAAGGGAGAAACCCTATCCGCGGATACCATCAACCCATTGCAGCTTATCTCAGCTCTGGGCTATTCACCCCTGCCAGCGGGATCCCCCAGCGGGTGAGATCGAGGGCAAAGCCTGCGGTTACCAAAAACACCTGGTCGGCCAGAGGAGCCAGCTTTTGGGTGAGCTCTCCCATCCGATCCCGAAACCGCCGCCCCAACGGATAGGCGGGCACCACCCCCCAGCCTACCTCTTCTGAGACCAGGATCACCTTTCCTCGGCAGCTTTGCAACGCTGTCAAGAAAGATTGCGCCAAGGGATCCCACTCCTCAGGGGAACACTCCAGGCCCTGCGCCACCCAGCCCCCCAGCGAATCCACCAGAGCACAACAGGGCTGCGGCAGCTTTTGCAGGTCGGCCCCCAGGTCGGGCCCGGTTTCCCAGGTTTGCCAGGTGGGGGGACGCCGTTGCCGGTGCTGCTGAACCCGTTCCGCCCACTCCGGGTCGGCCTCAGGGTCGGGTTTGGGCCCGGTGGCCAGATAGATGACCGGCAGGCCGGAAGCAGCCGCCAGGTTCTCCGCCAGCCGACTTTTGCCGCAGCGGGCAGGGCCACAGATAAGTACAAGCGACATTAGGCATTGGGATGGAAGTCAATCGTTAGATTAGCTCAGTATTGGGTAGTCTCTACTGCCTCCAGCTTGATTCGAAATGTAAGACTTAAAGACTCCTGCGCGGAGTTGGGGCACACTCTACTTAGGCTTACGTTTTACCTTGGCAAGCCCCAATCCAGGGAACTGAGGTTCTATGCCTATCCGCATTCAACACAGCCCACAACTAGAGGAGAAAACATACTTTGCCTATAGAGGCTTAGAGCCGTTTCCCTTGGTTAATATTGGCTCTCTCAGCTATGGATGTGAGTTCTTCGTTTATGGGATGGGAGAACCTTCGCAGGTAAAGATTGGCCGCTGTAGCTCAATTGCACAAGGGGTACATTTTTTTGCAGGCTACGAGCACCACACTGACTGGGCTACTACCTATCCTTTCACTCACCTACCCGAGTGCTGGAGTGAGCTGCGCGTCTTGGAAGGTCACCCTTTGACTCGCGGAGATATTCTGGTTGGACACGATGTTTGGATCGGCCATGGCGCCATGATTCGCTCAGGAGTGACGATTGGAAACGGAGCAGTTGTTGGAATGGCTGCAGTGGTGACAAGGGATGTCCCGCCCTATGCAATTGTTGCCGGTGTGCCCGCCAAAGTAGTTCGCTACCGCTTCTCACCCGAGGTAATCGAACAGCTCAGCCAGCTTGCTTGGTGGGATTGGCCTCTTGAAGCAATACGTCAAGCAGCACCTCTTCTTTGTCGACCCCTGGATCAAGAAACTCTGGCAGCACTAGCTGAGTTTAAGCAAAAGCTTCTAGCTCCGTAAGGTTGGAGTTAGGATGAGGATCGATTCAACTAGGGGTAGGTCGACAAGTCCCGATTCAGAATGCAGACATGATGGATCTTAAACCGGCATCTTCCCCTGCCCAAAATACTTCTTCAGCCACCTCGCAAGCCTCTCCGCCCCTTTGGCTAAGCCTGGCGCTGGGGATCACCACCGCTCCTGTTTTGTTAGGACTGATCTTGGCGGATCGCGCCGCCAAGTGGCTGGGATCCCTGAGCTGGGAAGATCCAGGCTGGTGGTTGGGGGAACGGCTGCCCAACCTCGATAGCGCCGCTCTCCGCGCCCAGCAGCAAGAACACCAAGATTCTGGGCCAGCGGAGCATCCCTAGCTCCTCGTCGCTTTCGTATCATGGGTAGAGCAAGTCCGTCGCAGGAGTGAGCATCCTTTGCGGAGATCGGTCAGGCCAGCGCAAGAGTTCACCTCCACATTCTTGGGAGCGCTGTTTTGGCTGAGCGCATTTTTCTTTACAGCTGTGTTGAGTGCCTGTTTGGGCTACCTCTTCGGCCAGCGCGCCCTGTCGGGGGTCTCCTCTCCTGTTACCGAAGCTGGCAATGCTTCCTCCTCCCGTGGCGTTCGCGATCCCCGCACTGTGCCCCTGTTGAACGAGGCCGAGGTGATTGCAGCAGCGGAAGCAAGCCTGGGGGGGGGGGGGGGGGGGGGGGGGGGGGGGGGGGGGGGGGGGGGGGGGGGGGGGGGGGGGGGGGGGGGGGGGGGG
>NZ_JANSIZ010000129.1:0-3546 GCF_047462315.1 Synechococcus sp. H60.2
CTGTCTGGTCGGGAGAGGCGCTTTCAAACCTGGGTCAATCACCGCATCGCCACTCGCGTCAGCGGGACGGAGTCCTTGGCGATTGTTGCGAGGGCCCAGGCGACCCACCGTTTTATTGCCTTGGAAGACCTGCCTGGGATTAGGGAGCGTACCAACCAACAGCCGCGCAGCAAGACGGAGCGGCGGCGGGCGAACAGTTGGGCGTTCTCCCAGTTGAGACAGTTTCTAGAGTACAAGGCCGCCAGAGCAGGGGTGAAGGTTGTGGTGGTGCCGCCTGCCTACAGCTCGCAGACCTGCCACCGGTATTTGTGGCTTGGGCAGCGGGAAGGGAAGCATTTTCGTTGTGTGAGCCCGGCCTGTGGTTGGGAAGGGGATGCAGATTTGAACGGTGCCAACGTGATTGCCCTTTTGGGGGTCGCTGTAAACCGGCCTAGAGGTCCGTGGTTGGCTTGCCAACTGCAGGGCTACCGTTCGCGTCAGCGGCGCGTAGCGCTTAAAGCCCGCTCCGTACTGCTTAGCGGTCGGAGCCGGGTAGTTTACCGGTGCGTAGCACTATGAGCAAGGTTTTGGTTTTAAATGCCTCCTACGAGCCGCTCAACGTCACCAGTTGGCGCAGAGCTGTCGTCCTTTTGCTCAAGGGCAAAGCCGAGCAAATCGAGCACAACGGCAAAGTAGTCTACGGCAACATCCCTCTGCCCACCGTCATCCGCCTGCGCCACTACGTTCACGTTCCCCACAAAGAGATTCCCCTGACACGCCGCAACGTCCTCTATCGCGATGGGCACCGCTGCCAGTACTGCGGTTGTTATGGCGAAGACCTCACCCTGGATCACGTGATCCCGCGCTCCCGCGGCGGCGGAGATACCTGGGAAAATGTGGTCAGCGCCTGTGTGCGCTGCAACGTGAAAAAAGGGAATCGCACTCCGCGTGAGGCTGGCATGCCCCTGCTGCGCCAGCCCCGCCGCCCCCACAGCACCCTTTACTTTGAAATCTCCAAAGCTGTCAGCAGCGGATCCTACCGGGAATGGCTGAAGTACGCCATTGGCCTGGAAGGAGACTCGCCGCCAGAGCCGGCAGGCAACCCCGGCTAGCTCTCAAGGCTAAGGATGCAGGTCTGAAACCGGCGCTGCTTTGAAAGGGGGAGGAGAGGTGGTGGCCGGGATCCCCGTCTCGATCCACTGGTGGATCAGGGCATTGACCTGTTCGGGGCGCTCATCGTGAGGGCAGTGGCCGGCTTCCAGGAAGTATTCCACCGCCTGAGGGTAGTGAGCCCGGTACAGCTTGGAGCGCTCGCGGGCCCGCATCCAGGGATCCCGTTCGCCCCAAATCAACAACAGGGGGCGCACCAAGCTGCGCAGCAGCTCATCCACATAGCGCCCCTTCTGCCCGCCCCGCATCAGGGCCACGAACACATCGGCAGCCCCCGGATCCCGTGTGGGGCGATGAATGTCTTCCACCAGTTGATCCGTCACTGCCGCCGGGTCGTAATAGACCTGCTTCAGCTTGGAGCGAATCACCCGCGGCTGCCGCAAGTACTGAAACAATAGGTAAGACACCAGGCGCTGGCGCAGGCCCCAGCCCACCAGGCCACGCAGCCATTGCCGCCAGCCAGAGGGGGATCCCTTAGCAGTGGAAAAGCCACCGGCTCCGTTAAGCAACACCACCCCCCGCACCCACTCCGGCCACTCTGCCGCAAGGCTGAGCACCACATAGCCACCCAGGGAGTTGCCAATGGCCACCACAGGCCGCCGGATCACCTGTTGACAGAAATCCCGCAGTTGATCCCGCCAGATCTCGGCGCGGTAGTCCCAGTTGGGCTTGGCCGAACGGCCAAAGCCGAGCAAATCGATAGCATAGACCTGGTAGTGTTGGGCCAACTCAGGGATATTCTTGCGCCAGTGGTCGGTGGAGGCCCCAAAGCCGTGCACCAAAAGCAAAGGCTGCCCCTGCTCGCCCTGTTTGACATAATGAACGGATTGCCCCCGCCAAATCCAGCGTGCCGAGATGGGAGTGGCCGGTGCCGACGTTGATACCATAAGGTTTGCTCGTGAGCTTTTCTCATTCTAGATTCATTTAGATTTTGCCTAGCCAGCTCCGAAGCCGCCGCCGGGCAAGGTATCCTAAACACCGGTTGGATACGCACATGATCGCGTTTTTGACAGGCCACCTCGTCGCTGTGGAACCGGGAGAGCGCAGCAGCCTCACCCTGGAGGTGCAGGGGATCGGCTATCGCATCCAGGCGCCGGCCCGTTTTCTCAAGCAACTGCCCCCTGTAGGAGAGCCTGTGCGGGTGTTCACCCATCTGCTGGTGCGGGAGACCGAGCTGGTGCTGTACGGGTTTGGCTCGCCAGCGGAGCGGGATCTGTTTGTGGAACTGATCAAAGTCCCGGGGGTGGGTCCGGCTTTGGGTCTGGCGCTGCTCAACACTTTCGCTTTGCCGGAGCTGGTGCAGGCGGTGGTTACCGAAAATGTCCGCCTCCTCTCCCTAGCCCCAGGGGTGGGCCACAAAACGGCCCAACGGCTGGCGCTGGAGCTGAAAAGCAAATTGGCCCACTGGCGACAAGGCCTAGAGAACGCAGATCGCCCTCTGGCTGGCGGGCCGCCCCCCTCTATCCGGGAGGAGGTGGAAATGGCCCTGCTGGCCCTCGGCTACAGCCTCCAGGAAATTCAAGCGGCCCTGCAAGCCCTTCCACCTCAGCCCCGGCAGACGGAAGACTGGCTGCGCGAGGCCATCAGCTACCTCAGCCAACAGCCATGAGTGGCTCAGCCCCCAAGCAGCGCCGCGTTGGCATTCTCGGCGGCACCTTTAACCCCGTCCACCACGGCCATCTGATCATGGCCGAGCAGGCCCTCTGGCAGTTCAACTTGGATCAGGTGCTGTGGATGCCGGCAGGGGATCCTCCCCACAAGCCCTTGGCTGCCGGCGCCAGCAAAGCGGATCGCCTGGCCATGGTGAAGCTGGCCATTGCCGACCACGAGCGCTTCGCCTGCTCCGAGCTGGAGATCCGCCGTCCTGGCCCCTCCTACACCATTGAGACACTGCGCTGCCTGATGCAAGAGCAACCCAACACCCAGTGGTACTGGATCATCGGGGTGGATGCCCTGCGGGATCTGCCCCAGTGGTACCAGGCGGAAGAATTGGCCCGCCTCTGTCACTGGATTGTTGCCCCCCGCCTCGATGCCGGTGATGCCGCCCAGGTGCTGCAGTCGGTGGCTGAGAAGCTGCCCATCCGGGCGACAATCTTGGACGCCCCCACCCTAACGCTTTCTTCCACCTACCTGCGTCAGCAAATCCAAAAAGGGGGATCCATCCGCTACTTGGTGCCCTCCGCTGTGGAGCACTACATTCGCCAACACCGACTCTATCTCGACCCTTGAAGAAAAAAAGAGGAGGGCTCCCCCCTCTTCAATCAACCCATTGGCTACAGCAACGGCCCGCCCAACTTTTTTTAGGGAGGAGAAGCTGAAGAATGAACTACCCCACCGCGTAGGCGGGTGGCGTTTCCTCACCCGCTTGACAGCAGAGCTTTTGTCTCTTCTTCTGCC
>NZ_JANSIZ010000130.1:0-3514 GCF_047462315.1 Synechococcus sp. H60.2
GCAGAAGAAGAGACAAAAGCTCTGCTGTCAAGCGGGTGAGGAAACCCCACCCGCCTACGCGGTGGGGTAGTTCATTCCATTCTCTCTGTTGCCGCCGAGGACGTTTTAGGGCTGATGCTGGGTAGGGGTTCACCAGACGAGGGATCCGAGTTCAGCCGCCCGCCTCGGCGGGTTTTGATCTGCCCGGATAGCTTCAAAGGATCCCTGACGGCCAAGGAGGCGGCAGAGAGCATCGCCCGCGGGATCCAACAGGGGTTGCCCCAGGCGGAGATAGAGCTGCTCCCTCTAGCCGATGGGGGTGAGGGCACGCTGGAGACCTTGTTGTCGGCACTGGGGGGAGAAAAACGGCGGTTGTGGGTCAGCGGCCCGCTGGGGGATCCCGTCTGGGCCGAGTATGGCGTGGTAGGCGAGCGGGCGCTGCTGGAAGTAGCCCAGGTGGCCGGCCTGACCTTGGTGCCCCCGCAGCGGCGGGATCCCACCCGCACCACCACCTATGGCCTAGGGGAGCTCTTGCGGGCCGTCTGCCGGGATCCCATTGCTGAGATTTGGATAGGGCTGGGCGGATCCGCCACCGTGGATGCGGGAGCGGGAATGGCGCAGGCCCTGGGCTATCGCCTCCTGGATGAGGCCGGGGATCCCATTGGCTGGGGGGGAGGGGAGCTGGCCCGGCTGGCGCGCATCGAGCCGCCCAAGCAGCCTGTCTGGCTGGGCAAGTGCATCCGCGGCCTCTGCGATGTGCAGAACCCCCTCACCGGCCCGTTGGGGGCGGCTGCCGTTTTTGCGCCCCAGAAGGGCGCCACTCCCCAGCAAGTAAGGCAGTTGGAGCAGGCCCTGCAGCACTGGGCCAGAGTAGTGGAGCGCGACCTGGGCCGGACGGTGGAGGGGATCCCAGGGGCCGGCGCTGCCGGTGGGCTGGGGGCAGGGCTGGTGGCCTTTTTGGGAGCCACCCTGGAGTCCGGGATCCAGCTCTTGGCCCAGCACTTGGCCCTGCCGGAGCGCATGCGTCGCTGCGACCTGGTGGTGACCGGCGAGGGCCGCCTCGATGAACAGAGCACCATGGGAAAGGTGGTGGGGGCAGTGCTGGAGCAGGCGAGCGCGGCGCAGAAGCCCTTGCTCATCCTCTGCGGCCAGGCCACCCCGGCAGCTCGGGCTAACTTGACTGCCCGATCCCTTCTCATCAGGGTTGGCGCCCTCTGTGACCGGATCCCGGATGTGACCGAAGCGCAGCGCCAGGCCAGCCACCATTTGGAGCAGATGGCCGCTTGCGAGTTGAAAAAGTTTCTAGCCGGGGATCCAGCCGTTATATAGTCATTGCAAAGGGTTATGGAGCAGCCTGTCCGTTGCTCTCCAGCTCCCCTCTCCCTGAGGGAGAGGGGCCGGGGGTGAGGGGAGCTCCCTCTGGGACAGGGAGTGGTGTGGTCGCGTGAGCGGTGCGGAGCGCTGGGGCCGCTAGCGACAAAGTATCTCAATCGTGTTTGGAACAACTATAATGGCCTGAATGGGTTATTTTTTTAAAAATCATGGCCACTATTGAGTTTTCTCCCGGCATTCCAGAAGTGCCAACGCAGGTGCGGCTGCTGAAATCCAAAAATGGCAAGCGGGGATCCGCCATTTTTCGCTTTGAGGAGCTGAAGTCCGACACGCAAAGCATCCTGGGCATGCGGATGATCGACGAGGAAGGGGAGCTGACCACCCGCAACATCAAAGCCAAGTTCTTAAACGGGGAATTCAAGGCCCTGGAAGTGATCTACGACATGGAAACAGAAGCAGAATGGGAGCGCTTCCTGCGCTTTATGGAGCGCTTCTCGGCAGCCAACCAGATGGGCATGGCCTAGGGGGCTCAGCTTTTGGATTTTTTGCTCCCCTTGGCGGACTTGCTCTTGGCTTTGGGCTGTTTGGGAGCGGTTCCCTGGGCCTGCTCAACGGGGGGCTGTCCCAGGAGAGGTCGCTGCTTGTGCCAGTCAGTGCTCTGCTCGTAAGCATAGGCCACCCGCAGCACCTTACTCTCCTGCAAGACGTTGCCGATGATCTGCAGGCCGATGGGCAGACCGTTGGCAAAGCCACAGGGCAGGCTCAGCCCCGGCAAGCCCGCCAGGTTGACCGGGATCGTCATCAGGTCGCACAGGTACATGCTCAAGGGATCCTCCCGCTCGCCGCTTTTGAAAGCCGGCGTGGGGGTGGTGGGGCTGACCAACACATCCACCTTCTCGAAGGCCCGCAGGAAATCTTGCTTGATCAAGGTGCGCACCTTCTGGGCCTTGAGGTAGTAGGCATCGTAGTAGCCGGCAGAGAGGGCATAAGTGCCGATCATAATGCGCCGCTTCACCTCCGGCCCAAAGCCGCGGGCGCGGGTCTTGCCATACATAGCCAAGAGCGAGTCGGCAGGTTCCCGCAGGCCGTACTTGACGCCGTCGTAGCGGGCCAGGTTGGAAGAAGCTTCCGAAGGAGCAATGATGTAGTAGGTAGCTAGACCGTAGCGAAAGCTGGGGCAGTCGATCTCCAGGATCTCTGCCCCCAGCTCCTGCAGGTGTTGGATGGCCGCTTGCACAGCCGCGCGGGTCTCTTCCCCACACCCTTCCCCCAGCAGGTCGCGGATGACGCCAATCTTGAAGCCTTTGATATCGGGGATCAAAGCCTGGCTATAGTCCGGGATCTCCACCCTAAGGCTGGTGGAGTCCATGGGGTCGTGGCCGGCAATCCCCTGCAGCAGCAGGGCCACATCCTCCACCGTGCGCCCAAACGGCCCCACCTGATCCAGAGAAGAGGCAAAGGCCACCAGCCCATAGCGGGAGACCAGCCCATAGGTGGGCTTGAGGCCAACCACGCCACAGAAGGCCGCCGGCTGGCGGATCGATCCCCCCGTATCCGATCCCAAGGCCACCACCGCCTGGTCTGCCGCCACCGCCGCCGCCGACCCGCCTGAGGATCCCCCTGGCACCCGCGTCAGATCCCAGGGGTTGGCAGTGCGCTGAAAGGCGGAGTTTTCCGTGGAGCTGCCCATGGCAAACTCGTCCAGGTTGGTCTTGCCCACCATCACCATGCCGGCTGCCGCCAGCCGCGCCGTCACCGTTGACTCGTAGGGCGGCACAAACCCCTCCAGAATCCGAGAAGCACAGGTGGTGCGGATCCCTTGGGTGCAAAGGTTATCTTTCACAGCCAACGGGATCCCGGCCAGCGGACCAATCGCCTCCCCGGCGCGAATGCGGGCATCCACCGCCCTAGCCTGTTGCAGCGCCAGCTCCTCCGTAACAGTAATAAAGCTCTTGAGCTGCGGCTCCAGTTGGTGCAGGCGCTCCAGGTATTCGCGCGCGATCTCCTCGGCCGAGCGCTCTTTGCTCACCAACTGGCGGTGCAGGGCACGGATAACAGACATATGGCAAACTCGCTAAGGAAGGGAAAGGCCGATCGAGCAACGTCAAAGTTCTCTCTAGAGTAATCCAGCACGGATCCCTACTAACTCCCCTCTCCCTGAGGGAGAGGGGAGTTAGAGCAGCGCGTTCGCGACAGCGTTGCG
>NZ_JANSIZ010000131.1:0-3312 GCF_047462315.1 Synechococcus sp. H60.2
ACCCACCCCGGTGAAAGACCCGGACAGTGCTGTCAGTCAACAAGTAAGCGGAACCTTGAGACTGGGTTCCAAGGAACCGTCTAGGGGCGTCTTGATAGCGCCTTTGCGAGTTTGTCTATGGACTGCGTAAGAATCCCCCGACTGTAGTTGGGGGAATGTCAAGCAGCCGAAAAAGTCCGGAGCGACTCACAACCCTAAGATTCTTATCTGCTGGCGGTTGGTTGCAAGGAGCTGGCGACCGCTAGGCCCCTCAATCATCCAGAGATTGTACATTTTGCACAATTCGAGACAGCTCGTTTTTCTCATCCACATTGATGCGGGTTGGGGATCCACTGATAATCCGCTCGTAGCCACGGAAGGAATCGCGAATTTGAATGCCCGAATCGGAAATCAAATATTCGCGGATGCCTTTGTCGTGCCAGGATCCCCGCATTTTAAACACGTTGAGAGCCCGCGCCATCTCGCCCCGAATCTCCACATACTGCAACAGGATGATTGTGTCGGTGATGGTGGAGATGTGGGACTCAGTAATGGAATGGGATCCCATGAACTGGTCGGTGGTATTGGTGAAAAAGCCGGTGATCTCCTCCTGCTTGGCCAGGCCGGTTACCCCGATAACAAACTGCCGGAAAGCATTTTGGCTCACCCCCCGCGCCAGCGCCGACAGCGAGTCGATGGCCATGCGGGAGGGCTTGAAGGCCATCATCTCGGTTTTGATCTTCTGCAGGTGGTCTTCCAGGCCGGCGGACTCCGGGTAAGCGCAGATAATCTTGAGAAGGCCCTGCCGCTCGAACTCCTCTAGGTCAATACCCCAAGAAGAGGCATTGCGGGAAAGCTGTGCCCGCGACTCTTCGTAGGCAAAGAGGATGCAGCGCTCTCCGTCCAGGCAGCCCCGCTCCAGGAACTTGCTCACCAGCGAGGTTTTGCCCGTGCCGGTGGCGCCGGTGGCCAGGATAATTGAGTCTTTGAAGAAGCCGCCGCCGCACATTTCGTCCAGCTTCTCGATGCCGGAGGAGACGCGCACATTGGAGGAGCGCTGCGTCAGTTGCATGGCTCCCAGCGGGAAGATGTTGATCCCCTCGTTGGTGATGGTGAAGGGATATTCCCCCTTCATGTGGGTGGTGCCCCGCAGTTTCAGGATCTCAATGGTGCGCCGCCGCTTTTCCCCCTCCAGAATGTTGCGCAGAATCACCACGTTGTCGGAGACAAACTCCTCCACACCGTAGCGGGCAATGGGGCCGTACTCGTCGGTGCGCTCGGTGGTCATCACTGTGGTGACATTGGCCTGTTTGAGGCGGGCCGTCAGGCGGAACAGCTCCCGCCGCACCACGCCGGCAGGGTCGTATTGCTGAAAGATGGCCGTCACCGAGTCGATGGCAACCCGCTTGGCTTTGTATTTGCGGATGGCATATTGAATGCGCTCGATGAGGGCCGACAGGTCGAAGTTGCCGCTCACCTCGTATCCCTCTGGATCCGGGGAAGCATCCAGAATAAAGAGCTGGCCTTTGTCGATAAGGGCTTGAAGGTCCCAGCCGAAGCTGGAGGCGTTGCGGATGATGTCGGCAGGGGTTTCCTCAAAGGTGACGAAGATCCCCGGCTCTTGGTACTTGACGATGCCGTTGTAGAGAAACTGGAGGGCAAACAGCGTTTTGCCGGTGCCAGAGGTACCGCTGACCAGGGTGGTGCGCCCCAAGGGCAGCCCGCCGTGGCTAATGTCTTCGAAGCCCTCGATGCCCGTCTGTTTTTTCGGGATCCCCCGCAGCTCTGACCCGCCTAGGAAGGAGCTCGATGGGATCCCCTCCGCGGCGTTATCTTGCAGCTTTTCTGGCTCAGAAGGCCCCAATGGTTGGTTCATTCCCCTCTCTCTCCTAAAACCTGTCTTAAGCCTCTTCGTCCAATTCTTCGTAGAGCAAATCTAGGCCGATGAGCACTTTCTCGCGGTTGGACAGATCACCGATAATTTTCCGCACCGGTGGCGGCAGAATTTTGGCCAAGGTCGGTGTCGCCAAGATCTTATCTTCCTCCGCCAGTTGCGGATTTTTCAAGACGTCGATTACCTTCAGGCTGTACACGCCGCGGAACTCCTTTTCCAAGATGTCTTGCAAGGTGCTGAGGGCGCGCAGAGAATTGGGGGTATTGCCCGCCACATAGAGCTTGAGGACATAGGCTTTGCGAGTGGACATGTTAGGGATCCCTTGGGGCAGGTTTGGGAATGGAGCGACGGTACATTTCGCTCAGGTGGGCCATCACGTCGATGAGAGTGAGGCGGTAATCCAGCAGGATCTCTTCGCTGCGGCCCTCCAGTTTCAGTTGTTTGGCAAAATCCTCCATCAGGTTCATGTGCAGCTCCAACAGTTGGGCAGCGCCGATGTCGGCAAAAAAGGCAAGGGCCACCAGCTCGTCGATGCGGGCATTGACGGTCTCAGGGGACTGAAAATACTCCAGGACAATCGCCTGGTAAAGGTTGCGCAGCCGCCGCATGAGGGCCTGCTGCTCGTCGGGGGGCAGGTGGCGGTAAAACAGCTCCGGATCCCGATGGTAGTACACGCCGGCGTAGCCGAGGCGTTCCCGCAGCTTTTCCGCCAGCCGCCGCTGCTGCTGGTGCGTGTAGAGCAGGTAGGGCTGATCCTTGGGGTAAGGGTTTGCTGCAGGCAGGCTGCAGGTGGGAGCAATCTGGAGAAACAGGGCAATGGCTCGGTTGATCAGCAGCTCCAAGGGAGAGGGAGAAGCAGAAGGAGTGGCCTGGGATCCCTTTGGCGGCAACAGCTCTGACGGCGAGACGAGGCGAACCAGGGTGGCGTTGTGGTAGAAAAACCGCTCCCGCTTGAGCAGAGCTCTTGCCCCTGGAGGAACAGGGGGGGAGGATGGTTCACCGGAGCGGCTGGCGCCGCCTTCCGGTTTGAGCTCTTCCGACACAATGGCCACCACTGTCGGCAGCAACAGTCCCTGTTTGCAAAGCTGACAGCCCAACGCCTCCAGCTTGTCCAGCCGCGTCGCGTCCACCAGCAGCACTAGGCAGTCTGGATGGTTTTCCTCCCCTTGCAGAGCCTCCAGAAAGGCTTCCGGCTCCTGGAAGACCTCAGCCACAAAGCGTTCTGGCGACAACAAAGCCTCTGCCGCCAGTGGCTCTCCAGCAGGCGGCTCCCAATCGAGCAAAAGGCTGATGTGCAGTGGGTGGGTGTCGGGCTTCAACAGGATATAAAACGATAAGAGCTGCCTTCGATCTTAAATCTTCATGAACTACCCCACCGCGCAGGCGGGTGGGGTTTCCTCACCCGCTTGACAGCAGAGCTTTTGTCTCTTCTTCTGCCC
>NZ_JANSIZ010000132.1:0-3231 GCF_047462315.1 Synechococcus sp. H60.2
CAGTTCACCACGCCATCGGCCGTGAAGTCGGAGATGGCTGGCTTGAGCGGGTCGCCCAGCCCCGTAACCTCAGCAGCAGTGATCGGCCCTGCCTTCAGGGTATTGTTGACAAAATTCACAATCTTGGTGGAGTCGCCCGTGTTGAGGGTGCAGGCAGCAAAGAGCACCGCTGCGTCCTTAATGGTGATAGAGGTCTTCACCCCGTCGTAGTAGAAGGAAATGCTATCGGGCGGCGCCTCAGGCGTTTCTGGAGCCTGAGCAGAGAGGGTTGGCGGAACTTGGGTAACGCTGGGTACCTCGGAAAAGGAACAGGCTACAGCCCCCCCCACCAGTGAGGAAGTGAGCAGCAGCGAAAGCAGCGAAGAGCGCAGGTTAGTTTTGGGATCCCGAACAGTCATACTTAGCCTCCGTTGGCTAAAACTCAAGGGGGCTGAAGTCTTGGGCAGAGGCTATCTGGCTCACTCAAGGGAAACTGGCTTAAGAGGCATGCCTAGGCAAATCTTACCCAAATTCGCGCTTGAAAAGTAACGTTGGAGCAGAAAAAGACCACCTGCTCGTAAAGAAAAAAAGAAGGGCAACCCAATGCCCTCCCGAGACTTCTGTGGCAGCCAACCTCAAGCTAGTTGACCGAGATGCCCGGCCCGAAGTTGAAGTAGGTGGTGCTGCCGGGGTTGGTGGTGTTGTCAAAGGTGTTCAGCGTCGTACCGCCCACCGTGATCGCCGACGGTGAGGCAATGGCCGGCGTTATCCGGATCTGGCCACCGAAGGGGATCGTGAACGGCCCGGAGAAGGTGGCCACGTTGCCCGACACCGACGTGGAGGTGGTGATCACCGGCGACCCCCCTGCACCTGTCACCGTCACCGTCGCGCCGGCAGGCAGCCCCGGAATGGTAATTGTTACAGCAGGCGCTGGTGTAGGTGTGGACGTCGGTGTGGGTGTAGGAGCCGCTGGTGGCGTGCCGCCTGGACGGAACTGCAGGCTGGCCCCTGGACCAAAGCCCACCGCTGAGCAGAGGGCATCCGACACCACGTTGAAGACGCTGGAGGTGAAGGGAACCAGCGTTGGAGAGCTATCCAAGAAGTTCACCAGGTTGCCCGGCGCGCCCGCCAAGCTCTCGACGCGTCCACACACAGTAACGCCGGGAACGGGCGTCGGCGTGATGGTGTTGTTGAAGAAGGCCTGCAGGATAGTGCCTTCGCCGCCCAGCTCCGCAGCCTCAGTTGGCGTGAGGTTGACACTTGGACGAGCGTAGATGGCTCCCGTGCCTTGGGGCGGTTGGTTGAAGACGTTGCCCGTCACCGAGGCCTTGGCAAAGGGCGAGAGGTTGCCCGAAGCCTGGGTCTGCCGATCCACAATGTCGGCGATGAAGACGGGGCTGTTGATGGAAGCCTCGAAGCGGTTCTCGCGGATGGTGACCGTGGCAGGCTCTGCCGACACCACGTGCACGCCGGCAACCGTGTAGCCGCGCAGCAGGTTCTTGTAGATATCGGCCTGCGAGAAGTCGCAGACTTGGACAGAGACGTAGGTGTCGGCCTGCGTGGGCCGTGCGAAGTCGTTGAAGGAAACTTCTACGTTGCGCGCCCCTTGGTTGGCTAGGTCGCACTCACCAATGCCCACCTGGTAGTCCACCGCCGGGCCGCCTGCATCCGGATCCGATCCGCGGGTGCCCGTAATGCGGAAGCCATTGCCTTCTGTTCCACCCAGGGTGGCGTCGTTGGCCAAGATCTTGACGTTGCGCAGCGTGCTCGTGCCGTCGAGGGAGTTCAGCGTCAGGCCCGGCTTGTCGGCAGGGATCACAATCTCACCTTCTGCCGTGAAGGAACCTGGACCTGCCGTCACCGTCGGGTTGGGGCCGGCCGCCTCGGCAATGGCGCGGGTGAGGGAGAGATAGACGTTGCTAGTGTTGCTGTTGAAAGCAAGGCCGCTGCCTGCCGCCACAATGGCCCGCCGCTCAGCCGCGCTCAAGCCGCTGCCGCGGTCGTCACGAATGGCGTAGACGTTGGCCGCCGCCGCTGTTGGGGTAATGGTGTTGCCGGTAAAAGTCAGGCTCAGCCCCGTCACTGCCGGCTCGATGAAGATGGCGGCAGAGCCGGCACCCACATCCTGGGCCGCAGGGTTGATCAGTTGAGTTGGGATGTTGGGGACAGCTCCGTAGCCCAAGAAGATGTTGTTGGTCTCCACCCGCAGGTTGATGCCCGCGTTGTCGCCGGCAATGCGGATGCCTGCCGAGCTGCCCGCGCCAGCCACAAACAGGTTAGAGCGGGTTACTGTCAGGTTCTTGGAGGTGGTGCCGGCAGCCGCTGAGCCAAAGCCAATAGCTACCCCGCGCGAGGCCGGAGGGGTTGCCGTTGGAAAGAGAACAATATCGACGCCGGTAACGGTAACTTCGGTGGCGCCTTCAGCATTAATGCCGTACTCAATGGGTTCCAAAGAGCGAGTGTTGAGAATGCTGAAGTTCTCCAGGACAACGCCGCTGGCATTGTTGGTCACTTGCACGGGAGCGCCGGTAGCTGCACCCACCACGATGGCATCGCCCACATTGCCAGTTGCGCCGCGCACCGTAACGTTGCTGCGGTTGATGACAATGTTCTGGCCGTAAACACCCGGCTGGAGAACGATGGTAAGAGGCTGAGCTGGATCAGAGGAAGCAATGATCTGGCTGATGTTGCTCTCAGGAGTGACGTTAACCGTTCCCGAGGGACGGGGGGTTGGCGTGGGAGTTGGCGGCGGGGCCGGGGGAGCCGGAGGGGCCGGCGGCGGTGGGGGCGGCACAGGCACTGCCGGGCCAGAGCTATCTTCGCCGCAGCCCGTCAGGATCACAGGCACAAGAACCACGGCAGACGCTAAGGTCAAAGAACCCAGTGACTTTAGCAGCCACTTCTGTATTGTTCCGTTCATTTTTCTCCTCTTAACCAAAAAAGTAGGGTTCGGCTGAACACTTCCCTTAACTTACCCGATTGACCGGCCCAAAGCAACTAATGGGGCTAGGGGCTTGCCGTTCGGGCGGGAGACGCATACGCGCTTGTGTCAGCGCTTGCTCTGGTTACTCCGTAAATCATACAGGCAGATCTGCCCAGGTTGACAAGTCTTGCCCTTTTTTCAAGAAAAGTTGGGATCCAGGGGGATACAGCGCGGTCTGGGGGGCGGGTGGGATCCTTGCTGGGCAGGGGGTTGACGCTTTGCCCCCAGAAAACCAGAAGATTTGCCTATTTCCTGGCAAAAGGGTGCTT
>NZ_JANSIZ010000133.1:0-3140 GCF_047462315.1 Synechococcus sp. H60.2
AATACATCCAGAATCAGTCAGAGGGTGCTATCCATCCCCACCGTCTATACGGTGGGGAATTCCGCACCTTACGTTAACCTACAGAATCCCCAGAGCCCCCTTAAAGTCGAAAAGGCTTCGGGCAAGCTTCTGAGGAACAAAATCCCAAGACCTAGCCAGCGCAAGTTAGCTTGGGCGTTTAGCTGGGGATCTCAATCGTGACATTGGCCAACTGCACATCGTCATAGTCCGCCCAGGCCCCACCGTACTGGCCGATTGTGTTACTCCCCAGCGGCACAAAGATATCCAGGGATCCACCAAAAAGCGGGATACTTATCCGAGGGTCGCCGGCGATCCTGCCAGGCTGGATCACCGTTTTGCCAGTGCGCAGGGTAACAGTATTCAGGCCCAGGCGCAGATGCTCTAGCGGCAGAGGGATGCGCAAGCCGTCTCCTCCCAACTGGATCTGCTCTACCTCCACCCCGTTCAAAAGCACTCGCATGGGAGACATGTCGGCATTAGGAATCTGGGATTGTCCGGCCCGATAGGCGGCGGCTGTATCCAACCCAATCAGGGATCCAATCCGCAGAACTGGTGGACGGGGCGGCAGACGTTCTAGGCTGAAGGAGCGGGTCATCTCCCCCCCTTGGGCAGGAGCAAGAAATTGGCCAGCAGCCGCCGACTCAGGCGAATACCGGTTATCGCCTAGGCGGATGACATTGGCCTCCAGCACCAGCGTGCTGTTGGGATCCCAGCGCTCCAACTGTAACTGACAAGGTCGCTCCCCGCCGGTCTGTCCGCTGCCTGTGCTCTGGGAATAGGGCAAATAGTTCTCCAGCCGCGCCACCAAAATCTCCTCTGCCGGCAGCGGCCCCGGCAGGCGAAACCGCCCCTGGGCATCGGTGCGCACCGCAATCCCGGCTCCCGGAATGGCCACCTCCACGTCGGCCAAGGGCTGCCCTGTCAGGTGATCCACCACCTGCCCAGAGTAGGCAGAATCCAACTGCACCTGTCCAGTGGGCACATCCGTGGCCGCCTGAATGCGCTGCTGCAACATCTGCCAATCGGCTTCTGTAATTCGTCCATCCTGGTCAACATCGGCAGCCCGGATCGGGTCGTCGGTCAACCCCCGTTCTCCGCGCAAATAGGCCCCCAACAGGTTGCGATCCTGCACCGTCAAGCGGCCATCCCCATCCAGATCACCCGGTTGAAAAGGCTGCGCTTGGGCAGAAGACACGCCTATCCAACCCAGAGCAAGGGATCCCAGCAGCAGCAAGAGGGAACGCCCCCATGAGGAGACCCTAGACATAGGCAACTCTCCTGAAAAAAGAGCTAGCCGCAGAGCCGGGAAGGCTTTGTTTACGTTCTAGCGCAGTTCACCGCTTTGCCGCCGGGTTAGCCGAGCCGATTGAGGCTACTCTTGAGCGCATATTTTGCCGATTCGCCCTCTGCCCACTGGGACAGGCCAGAACTCGAAAGCTTGATGGTAAGATGAGCGTGGTGACCTGCTTCTTCTATGGCTCGATACTCCTGCGTGACTCAGCTTATGGGATCAGCCGAGCAGCTAAGCGAAGCGATCCGCGCGGTCTTGGAGCGTTGCCAGCTTACCGTCCTACATAACAGCCCTGACTACTGGGTGGCCGGCGAGCCGCCTGGAAAAAATCCCTACACCAAGCTGGTGACGGTGGAGGTGTTTGTGGATCGCAGCCGCCAAGCCGCTGACGGGTCTGTAGAGGTCACCTGCATCGCCAAAAACGAAGAGCTACCCCTGAGAAGCGTCAACCATTGCCAACAAACCTTTGACCAATTGAGGGCAGAGCTAGCCCAGTTGCAAGCTCAACTGCAGCTTGCTGCTCGACAAAAAGAGGCCATAGAATAGCGAAGCTGAGTTCCCTTGGATCTCATGGCACGTCGCTGCCAACTGACCAACAAAAAACGCAACAACGCTTTCGCCATCTCCCACTCCCACCGGCGTACCAAGCGCCTGCAGGAGGTTAACTTGCAGTGGAAACGCGTCTGGTGGGAGGAGGGCAAGCGGTTTGTGCGTTTGCGCCTTTCCACCAAGGCCCTGAAAACCCTCAAGACCAAAGGGATAGGGGCCATGGCCCGTGAAGCTGGAATCGACCTCAACCAATTTTGAGGGATCAGCCGGTGCCTTGACCTCCTGAGAGCTGATCTGCTACGGCTGGCGGGAGAGTGACTTCGGCTACAGCTCACAGCAATCCAAACAGTTTGCGTGACTTGGGCTGGAGCCCCGCCAGCAGAGTGTTGAGGGTATCCCGCTGAGTAAGCTCGTTGGTGCCGCTCGCGCGCTCGATCAAGAACTTGCGCATTTCGTCCGAGAGCTTGGCGTCGGTAAAGTCGGCGCCGACAAAGCTGGCCCCTTCGATTTGGGCCTCTTGTAGGTTGGCCCCCACCAGGAGGGCTTGGTTGAAGTTGGCATGTTGCAACTGACAACTGGCTAGGACGGCCTGGGAGAGGTTGCAGCGAAATAGGTTGGCTTGGCGAAAGTCAGCGGCAAAAAAGTTTCCTTCCGCTAGGTTGGCAGCCACCAAGCTGGCCTCGCGAAAGATGGAGTGGCTGAAACGGCCTTCCTGAAAGCTGCTTTTGTCCAGCTTGGCAGCGGTGAAGTTGCTGTAGTCTCCCAGGGCTTGACTGAAGCTGGATCCCCGGAGGTCGGAGGCAGCGAAGTTGGCCCGCTCCATCTCGGCACGGCGAAAGTTGCATAACCGCAGATCTGCCTGTTGCATACTGAGCGAGCGCAGGTTAGCCCGCGTCAAGTTGGCCTTGGGCATCTGGATGCGGTCGAACAGGCCCCGCGAGAGGTAAGCACCTTCAAGGTTGGCGCCCAACAGGGAGCGCCCTTCTCGCAGGGCTGCTAGCAAGTCCCGCGTGGTTTCAATGCGAACCGGCTCGGAGGGTTGGGGAGAAGAAACACTCACAGACAGACCACTTCTCACAGGCAGGCCAGAAACCTGGTCAACCTGACCGAAACACTGAGGGCTAACAGGGATCCCATCTAATTAAGCTAGCGTTTGCATCGCCGGTCGAGGTTAAGGGGATATTAAAGACGGCTCTGCAGCGGTTTAACGTAAGGTGCGGAATTCCCCACCCGGGTGGGGATGGATAGCACCCTCTGACTGATTCTGGATGTATTGCTT
>NZ_JANSIZ010000134.1:0-3133 GCF_047462315.1 Synechococcus sp. H60.2
AGCCCTTCCAGCCCAGGATCACCAAGGTCGCCTGCCGTTCCGCTGCCGAGCGAATGATCCCTTTTTCCACCGAATCATCCACCCGCCGAATGGCTTCCACTCGGGCCACGGCGCTGTGGGCTAGAACTTCCGCAAAGGTCAACAATTGCTCTTGCCGGGCCAGAGCCGCCGGCGAGATCCCAGCGCGGTCAGACAAAACGTGCAGCGGCAGCAGTGTCCCCCCTTCTTTCTTGGCCAGAATCAAAGCCAACCGCAGCAGGTTGCTCTCGGTGTCAGGGTTGGCCACCGGCACCAGGACGCGGGATCCCCAGGCTGGCTGGGGCAGGTTACCAGCTTCTGCCGCCACCTCTGCAGGCTGGAGTCGCTCACCCCAGCGGGCCACGATCCAAGGCGAGGCAATGCAGGTAATCAGGATCATGGCGATGGTGCCGTTCACCGTCAGCTCATCCACCAATTTCACGTTGAAAGCCACCGTGATTGCCGCCAAAGTAGCCGCCGCCTGCGCTACCGACAGGCCGAACATGACCATAGCGCTGGCCAAGCGCCAGCCAAACAGTTGGGCCGGGATCCAAGCCGCCAAAAACTTGCTCACCACCTCCGCGGCAATCATCACTCCGCCCACCAGCAGCGTGCGTGGCTCGCCCAAGAGAATGCTGGGGTTGATCAGCATCCCCACCGAGATCAAGAAAAACGGTATAAACAACGTGTTGCCGATGAACTGAATCCGGTTCATGAGGGGGCTGAGCTGGGGAATGAGGGGGGTGATGGCCGTCCCAGCTAAAAAGGCGCCCACCACAGGCTCAATGCCAATCAACCCCGCCCCGTAGGCCACCACGAACAAGGTGGCAATCACAAAAGTAAACTCCGCCCCCTCGTCGTGGCCAAAGCGCTGGAAAAACCAACCGCCCAGCTTGGGCACCCCCCAGAGGGTGGCAAACATGTAGAGGGCAATCGAGGGGATGAGCGTCAGCCAGAATTGCAGTGTCAGCTCCCCTTGATGGGCGCGCACCACCACCGCCAGCACCAGCAGCGCCAAGACATTGGTAATCAACGTCGCCCCCAGGGTGGCTGTTACCGCCTGCAGGCGCATCAGGCCCAACTTGGAGACAATCGGCAGGGCAATGAGGGTGTGGGAGGCAAAACACGAGGCCACCAGCACTGCCGCCAGAAAGTCATACCCCAAGGCCAGCATGGCCGCCGTGCCGATCACCATTGGCAACAGAAAGGTGAGCACCCCGAAGACACTGGCCTTGCCGGCGTTGAGCTTCAAATCCTCCAGGCTGGTCTCCAACCCGGCCATGAACATGAGAAACAACAGCCCCACCGTGCCTAACAAGACGATGGTTCCGTCCCGCTGCAAGATGCCCAAGCCGTAGGGCCCCACCACCAACCCGGACAGGATCAGGCCGATGATCCCCGGCAGGTGCAGCCGCTCAAACAGCAGCGGGGCCACCAGCATGATCGTCAGGAGGATCAGAAACACCAGCACTGGGTCTTTCACCGGGCCGAGCAGGGCCAGAGGGATCCCTGAAATTGGCAGCCAGTTAGCCATCATCACTACCCAACAGACAGCAACCCACAGACTCGGCCAAGCGCCCGCCTGAGTCTATCAGATTCATCCAGATTCAGATAGCTCCCCATGGCCCACAGCTTTCGTCCAGTCTTCAATCTCCGGCAGGGCGTTTAACAAGCATTCAAAATACATCAAGAACACACTGGGAATGAAGACAGCCTGGTGGTGGCGCCCGCAAAGAGGCGAGAGAAACCTTCGAGAAACACACACTAAAATCGGAGAGTGCATGCTCTTGGGCCGCTTATGAACCAGCTTGCTCCTGGAAAAGTGATCGGTCAGCGCTATGAACTGGTTCAGAAGATTGCGGCAGGGGGCATGGGGCAGGTGTTCAAGGCTGTGGATACCCGCCTGTTCAATCGTCCAGTGGCGGTGAAGCTGTTGCACCAAAACTTGGCAGGCGATGAAAACACCTGCCGTCACTTGCTCAAGCGCTTTCAGCAGGAAATTCGCATCAGTACCCTGCTGGGAGAGCACCCGGCCATTGTCAAGGTGCTGGATTACGGTCTGGAGAACAACCAACCTTATTTGGTGATGGAATACCTGAGGGGGCACAGCTTGGGAGAACTGATGCTCAAGCACCCGCTGCTGCCCCCTCAGCAGGTGGTGAAGATCGCCCGCCAAGTGTGTGCCGGTCTCTACTATGCCCACAATTTGGAGACTGAGCAAGATGGCCACCTCATCAAAGGGGTGATCCATCGCGACATCAAGCCCAGCAATCTCTTTGTTTTGAAAGATGAGACCCTGGGAGAGACGGTCAAGATCCTGGATTTTGGCATCGCCAAGTTGCTGAGCGATGTTTCTTTGGCCCTCGGCACCCAAACCACCGGCTTTTTGGGGACGGTGCGCTACGCCTCTCCCGAGCAGGTGCGCGGCGAGGAATTGGATCCCCGCTCCGACATCTACTCGTTCGGCGTGGTGCTCCACCGCATGCTGACCGGGCAACACCCCCTGCAGCCCAAGACCGATTCTTTTCCCGGTTGGTACGAGGCCCACAACTACCAACAGCCTCGGCCCTTCGACCGCTCCCAGTTGCCTCATGAGATCCCGCCAGCGCTGGAGGAAGTGGTGCTTGCTTGTCTGGCCAAAGACCCCGGCCAGCGGCCCCAAACCATGAAGCTCCTCAGCGACCAATTGGAGGGATCCCTGCAATCCCACAACAGCGCTGGCTCTTGCCTCACGCCCCCTCCAACAACCTCGCCGTTTTCCGAGCGCACCCTGGCAGCCATCGATGATTGGGAAGGCGCCCAACCGGAGTCCAGGGACAGGCAGATCCCCCTCTGGGGCGGGATAGCTCTTTTTGCCGCCATCGCCGGGAGCACTTTTTGGGGCCTCCGTCTGCTTTTGAGAGACCGCTTGCTGTTCCTTTGCCCTCTGACACCGATGAGCGGGAGGCCGGCCCAGATCCACTGCTGGACTGGCTGCTGCGGGATGGTGAGCCAGTGTTTGAAGATGATCCTGATCCGGTTCGGGAGAACCCTTAACCCGAACCCACGCCCAAATCGCCACCCACCCCTGCGCCTCCGCCCGTTGCAGCGCCGGCCCCCCCGCCCACTCCCATTC
>NZ_JANSIZ010000135.1:0-2853 GCF_047462315.1 Synechococcus sp. H60.2
GGCAGAAGAAGAGACAAAAGCTCTGCTGTCAAGCGGGTGAGGAAACCCCACCCGCCTACGCGGTGGGGTAGTTCATATGACCTTGCCCTCGGACGTGATTCTTCCCTTCAGTTTGCTGGCCCGCTCTTCGGCTTCCTCGGTAATGAGAGGCAGTTGCTCTAACACCTCGCCGGGGTATTTTTCCAACACCCGCAGAGAGAGCGCTATCCGCCCTTTGGCCTCATCCACATCGATGACCACGGCCTTGAGCGGCTGACCAGGCCGGAACAAGTCGGATAAGGAGGCAACAAAGCTTTGGCTGACCTGCTTGATGTGCAACAGCCCGCTGCCCCCCTCCTCCAGCTCCACGAAAACGCCGAAGGGCTTGAGGGCGCTGACCTTGCCCCGCACCACCTGGCCGGTGGTGTAGATTCCCAGGCTCTCAGCCTGTCGCGCTACTCGCTGGGAGAGCACCAGCTTGTTGGCAGCAGGGTTGACTTCCAGCAAACTGGCGGTCAGCGATTGGCCCACCAGCTCTTCTAGATCTTCCCGTTGGTTGAGATGCGAGCGAGGAATAAAGCCCCGCAGCCCCTGCACATCCACCAGCACCCCACCCTTGTTGGTGCCGATCACCGGGGCAGTTACTGTCTGGCCATTGGCCTGTTTTTCGGCCAGCTCCTCCCAAAGTCGCTTCAGCCGCAGCCGCCGCGCCGAGAGCACGATTTGCCCTTCCGAGTCCTCTCGCAAGATGAGAAAATCGGCTTCGCTTTTGAGGGGAAAAAGCCCGCTCAAATCCTCTCCTGGGCGGATCCCGGCTTCCTTCAGGGGCAAAAAGGCCGGCGACTTGCCGCCGATATCTACCAAGGCCCCATCGTTCTGGTGCTGGAAGATGCGACCTCGCACCACCTGTCCCGGTTGAAAGTCAAGGCTTTGCGCCTCCAGAGCCTTGGCAAAATCTTCCGAAGAAAACGTATCGGCAGCCTGAGAGCGAGGGAAACGAAAGGTCATGGAAAGGAAGCCATTCGAGAGGCAATGGGTTTCAGGATAACCCAAAACCTGCCAGGGATCCCAGCCCCTCTCGTCCGCCTCAGCGGGAAGAGGTGCTCACCCTCTTGAGCGGAGGCCAAGCCCAGGGCATCGACACCGGCAGCTTTACCTAGATGTAATACATCAACCTGGCCTGTTGCTGTTGCGCCTGCCGGTCGCAGAGGTCTTGCAAGGTCGTTTTTTGGAGAATGCCCACCGCTGCCGCCTGGGCATCTTGCCAAGCCTGCCAGAGCACCTGGCGCTCCGGCGAGAGATCGCCGCTGGGCAAGTCCCGGGAGCGGCTGAGATCTTCTCCCTCGATGGCCTGAATGATGTCCAACAGGGAGATCTGCCAGGGTGGTCGAGCCAGAGAATAACCCCCTTTGGCACCCCGCTGGCTGCGTACCAGGCCCTGCCTGCGCAGCGTGGCCAGCAACTGCTCCAGGTAGCGGTCGGGAATCGACTGATGGGCTGCGATCTCCTTGATCTGCAATACCCGGCCATCATGGTAGTACTGGGCCAACTCCAGAAGAGCTAGGAGAGCGTACTCACTTTTACAAGACAGTTCCAAAATACCCATCCTTCCTGCAGGGATCAGGTCTATGGTACTCCGGTTTCCCGCCGGAGTTTTGTGAGATCCCCTTTGGGTTAGCGGTGGGTTCGGCCTGTATGGTGGAATAGGCCCCTTTGGGAGTGGTTTATGGCAAGTGTTGGCCCCCTATCCGGTTCAGCGCGGATCCCGGCGGAGCGATTGCAAACTTTGCGGCAGCAGATCGGCAAGCTGATCGCCAACGTCGAGTCGGTGTTTCAAGGCAAGCCACAGGTGGTGCAGGCGGTGGTGACGGCCCTGGTGGCGGAAGGCCATGTCTTGCTGGAGGACGTGCCGGGAGTGGGCAAAACCACGTTGGCGCGGGCCATTGCCCGCAGCTTGGGGGCCAAGTTTCAGCGAATTCAATTTACCAGCGACCTCCTGCCAACTGACATTCTTGGCCTCACCCTCTTCAACAAAGAGAAAGGGGAGTTTGAATTTCGCCCAGGCCCCATTTTTGCCCATGTCATCCTGGCCGACGAGATTAACCGCACCTCTCCCCGCACCCAGAGTGCCCTGTTAGAGGCAATGGCGGAAAAGCAGGTTTCGCTGGATGACCGCACCTACCCGCTGCCCAGTCCCTTTATGGTGTTGGCCACCCAAAACCCCTTGGAGTATCACGGCACCTATCCCCTCCCGGAAAGCCAGTTGGATCGGTTTTTGGTGCGGCTGTCCATCGGCTACCCCAGCCCTGAGGTGGAGCGGGCTTTGCTGCTGCAGCGACAGCAGGCAGAGCCGGTGGAGGCTCTCCAGCCGGTGCTTTCCCTGGCGGAGCTGCGGGAGATCCAGGCGGCGGTGGATCAGGTGTACCTGGATGGATCCCTGGCCGACTATCTGCTGCAGGTGGTGCAGGCGACACGCGCCTCCAAGCTTTTGCGGGCTGGCGTGTCCACCCGCGGGGCATTGGCTTTGGCAAGGGCTGCACGGGCACAGGCGTTGGTGAGAGGGCGGAGCTTTTGCCTACCGGAAGATCTGCAAGCTTTGTTTGTGCCGGTGCTGGCGCATCGCATTTCTTTAGCCGGATCTGGGGACATGACGAGCAACCGACGGCAGGAAGCAGAGGCCGTCATCCGCGACATCGTGGCAACGGTTGAGCCGCCGGTTTGAGGAGGGATCCCCTGGGCAACAATAGAAGCCAACGGTCTTGGGCAGAACTGCGGATGTCGGATCCCAATCAAGAAATTAACGTAAGGTGCGGAATTCCCCACCGTCTATACGGTGGGGAGGGATAGCACCCTCTGACTGATTCTGGATGTATT
>NZ_JANSIZ010000136.1:0-2821 GCF_047462315.1 Synechococcus sp. H60.2
CACCGACACCCACACCGACCCCGGCTGCCCAGTTCTACATACACCCAACGCTTGGCAATGATACTACTAACCTTGGTACTTCACCCGCTCAGCCATTTAAGACCGTGGAGAAGGCCCTGACCTCCACCGCAGTTCAAACGGCAGCCAGCCTTGGTGGTGGGACAAATGTGATTGTGACGATCTTGGACGACGGAACAGGGACACCCACGGCTAACGTTACCAGTCTTGCTTTGGCAAGTGGATCCGTCACAGTGGTTCCTGACAGTGGCGTTAACTTTACTCTCAATTTGAATAACAAAACTTTAACCCTCAACAAAGGCTATACGCTGCAAGGGATCCAGATTACCAGTGGGGATCCTGCTACTAATACCACCGCCGCAGCCGCCATCACCCTTAACGCCGCGGGTACTCCTCTGAAAAACATCAACATTAACTGTACGGGTATTACCCCTAGTGGGGGCAGTTCAGTTGGAGGAGGCGACAAATGTGTTCACGTGCCAGGCAGTGCCGGGGGCACTGTCATTCTTGACAACGTAGATATTTCTATTCCAAGCAACCAGAACTTCGTTACTGGTATTTTGCATGAGGGCATTGGCACTCTCAAGGTAATAAACGGTAGCTCTGTTGTGGCTGCAGGATCAGGGAATGCTAAGGGCGTTGTAGGTATTTACGGGAAGACGACTTCCGGCTCTGTGGAGGTGAGTGGCAGCACCGCAAGCTTGAGCGCGATTACAGCCACTGGAGGGAATGTCTTCTCTATTCTCCTATCAGGCCCCATTGCTTCTGGAAAAGTGGAGGGAGGATCGTCAATTCAAGTCAGAGAAGGAAACTCATCGTCTGAAATAGCAATTGGGGTTTGTGTTAACGCTACTGGCACTGTGACTGTGCAAGGCAACACCTTCACAAACTCTCCTTCAGGTTCGAACAGTATTGCTATCTATAAACAGTCAGGAACTGTGCTGCCCACTCCCATGCCCACTGGCAACACCTTCACTGGCTTCTCTACATCATCTCCAGAAAAGCGGTATGTAGACTCTGGCTCCTCTTGTCCCTAACCTTCTCCCTTCTGGCCCCCAGGGGGGGCCTTTTTCTACCAAAGTGGCCCTGCCGGGCAACAGCCAGCAGGGCCATCCACAGTTTAGGTTTTGTCCTAGGGCAACAGCCGCGTCTCGCCGCCAATGGGCCCAAAGATGGCGTCGTCGCCCAAGAAGAGCCATTCTCCTGTCGGCGGCAGGCGGCGGCCTTCTGGGGGCAGCTCATAAGGATCCGCCGCCGCAAGATTGATGCCAGTAAATCCCAGATCCTGCATGGCCGCTGCCGTAATGCGGCTAAGAGCGGGGCGCAGGGGAGGAGGGGCCAGGACAGGCGTCATCAGCTCAAGGCCCAACGTCCTTCGCCAGTGACCTTCTGGTGGCCTCTCCAGCTCCACCGGCACATTGCCAAGTCCGCCGAGGCTGTTGTACTGAGCCGTGGCCTGAGGGCCCGCAAAGCGCGGGTTGTTGGTGCCACTGTTACGGAGAAGGGAATCCCAGTTGCGTATGGTGCCAAAGCCGAGAACATGGCCCAACTCGTGCAGAACCACGTGGAATAGTCTTCCATCAGCTTCTACCCTGGCCAGATCGGCAGGATCCAGCCCTACCATACCATAGGGGAAAGTGCCGCTCCCAGGCCGGGGAGAGCCACAGGGGCCACCTTGGCCAACGACCTCCCCCGGAGCGCTAGGGTAAGAGAGAAGCCGGGCGCCGGTCACCTGCACCAAGATGTCGTCCACCCGGCGATTGACCAGCGCTGTTGGCGGGAAACCACCTGGGCAGAAACCGGCCTGTAGCGTTACGGCAACATCGGGCAGATCGCCGGTGATGATCTGCTCCCAGCGCCGGGCCGCTTGCAGAACAATGTCGCGCTGGGAAGGGCTGAGGCTATTGTCGATAAATTCAACCTCGATGTTGAAGCCGCCAGCAGGGGGAGGGGGAGAAGTTGTAGGAGAAGCTGTGGGAGAAGGAGTGGGAGAAGCTGTGGGAGAAGGAGTGGGAGAAGCTGTGGGAGAAGGAGTAGGTGCGGAGCCAACCAGAGCAGTCCTAAGCTGGAAAGCGCCTGTAGCACCAGGGGCGTAACTGCTAACCCGCACCAAGTAGTTAATTCCAGCTTGCACAACCAAGTCTAGCTGGGAATTCCTACTCCCCCCAAAGTCGTCGTTTTCGGCAATTACCTGCCCGGTAGCCTGGTTAACGATGAAGAGGTAAGTATCAAACTCGCTGCTGGAAAGCTGGATCCGCACCGTTTGCCCCACGGACGCGCTGAGCAGGAAGTCCTGGATGAAGTGATCCGGGCGACGGGGATCCCGCGGACTACTGGTGGTCAGGCGCCCCGTTACACTCTGCGGCACCCCCAGGGTGGGGATCCCACCAGGCGGTGACGGCGAAGGCGAAGCTGGGGGTGGCCCTGTGGGGGGAACAAACCCCGGCCCCGGCAACCTGGCTGCCTGTTCGGGCGTCAGGTTAAGGGGAGGCTGTAGCCGCAGCACATTGTTGACAAAATCGTTGATGCGGTTGGCGTCGCGGGTTCGCAGAGTGGCAATGGCAAACAAGATGGCCGCGTCGCGAATCGTTCCCCCCCTGCCGTCGCCATCGAAGTCAGAAATGGCAACTGGGTTGGGGTTGGCCGTGGTCACCTCAGCCAAAGTTATGGGAGGCTGCACCCGCAAAACGTTGTTGACAAAGCTAACAATCTGGCTGGGCTGGGTGATCCCGCTGGCGATGGCAAAGGCGATGGCGGCATCGCGGATGGTCACCGATTGGGGGTTGCCGTCGTAGTAGGCAGC
>NZ_JANSIZ010000137.1:0-2714 GCF_047462315.1 Synechococcus sp. H60.2
GTGTGGGGGGCCCTGTTTTGTTTTATCACCACCCGCGGGGGTGTGGGGGGGGGGGGGGTTCGGGGGCGGGGGGGGGGGGGGGGGGGGGGGGGGGGCGGGGCTGGGGCTGGCGGTGCTGCTGCTCAGCTTGGCCACCTGGCAGGGTGTAGCCGGCGGCGCCTTCGAGGGATCTGAGGCGGGAGCTGCTTTTTCCCTGCTGTTGTGGGGCTGCGGCCTGGGGATGGGCTTGGTGGGGATCCCGTTGCTGGGCTGCTTGGCTGAAGAAGAGATGCTGTCTGTGCTGATGGGGCTGGCCCAGGGCTGGAGCGGCATCGCTGCCCTCACCTGGGGATCCCGCCTTATGGAGATGGGAGCGGAATCTCTGCCAGATCTCCCTTGGCCGGTGTTGTTACCTGTTGGTCTGGCCGCCCTCAGCCTAGTGGCGGGCACCCTGCCCCTGTTGACTGTTCCCGTTCGCGCCAGCGGGACAGAGTCCTCACCCGACAGCGAGGTGGAATCGAACCGGCGGCTGTCGGCCCTGGGGTCAGGAGTGGGATGGCTGGTGGCGATGGCGCTGGCCCTGGCTCTGGTGCGCAACGGGCTGTACCAGGATCCCTTTTGGGCGCTGCTGTACGGGGCGGGGGTGTTGCTCTCGTGGGCTCTACTGGCTTTGGAGAGCAGGATCCCGGCACCCGAGGGGAAAGAGGCCTTGCTCTGGCGGGCCTGTGTGAGCCTGACGCTGGTAGGCGGTGGGTCGCTGCTGGCACTGCGGCTGGGGGGATCCTACGGGGCGGCGCTGCTGGGGCTGGGGTGTCTGGCTTTTCCCAGCCGCTGGGGGGCGATGGCTGCCCTGTTTTTGTCGGCCCGACCCCTGCTGCAAAACCTGCTGCACCAGTTCAACCTGCAGGTGGCCGGGATCGACCTCACCCAGCCCTACGTATCGGCGGCGCTCTACTTGGGCATGGCGGCCATGGCCTTGGCTGCGCTTCTTTACTGGCTGCACGGGCTAGACAAACCCCTGCAAACCGGGGTCGGCCTGACGCTGGGCAGCCTGCTCCTGCCGCTGGGGGTGGGCTATTTCGTCCATGCCCAGCCGCAAGCAGCTTTCTTGCTGGCAGCCTTGATCACCGCCTTGATCTTGGCGGCGCTGCAGCCCATAGCCTTGAACCAAGAAGGGAGAAGGGCGACTTGGACGGGGATCCAAGCTTTGGGCCTGGCCACGCTCGCCATCCTCGGATCCAACCTCAGCCGCAACTGGACGGTGACGGGGTTCTATGCCACCCGCCTGGAGCGGGCCCTGGTGCTGGCGGCCAGCGTTGGGATCCTGGCTCTGTTCCTTTTGCTTGGGCAGGGCTGGCGCTGGTGGCAGTCCAGAACAGCGTCCCGCTAGCGTTGAGGTTCTAGGGTTGTGAAACTCCTTCCCCTCGGCACCCGTGGCACCTGGCAAGGGATCCCCGGCCCCGAGCAGACGGCTGAGGCCCTAGGCAACCCCGGCGTGAGGGTGATCGGATCCCCAGCTCTGTTGGCGCTGATCGAGCAATGTGGCCACAACACCTTGCAGCCTTTTTACGAGGGGGAAGAAGCGGCAGTCGGGATCCGCTTTGTCCTAGAACACTGCTCAGCAGCTGTGGTGGGGGATCCCTTGCAGGTGAAGGTTGAAGTCGTGGCAGTGGAGGGAAGGCGCGTTCAGTTTCAGGTGGAGATCGCGCAGCAGGGGCGGCTGGTGATGCAGGGATCCTATACCTGTCAGGTAGTCGATTTGCCCCGTTTTCTGGCCCGCTATGGGCTGGCTTGAGATCATCAAGTACCTGGCAGGGCTGCTGCTGGTCACTGGGTTGGGACTGTTTCTGTTCTGGCCACAACAGCTCCTGCTACGCTACCGCAAGCCTTGGCAAGGCCCCCTCGCCTGGAGCTGGAAATGGCGCGGGTGGGGGGGCTTGGCTCTGCGGGGCAGCCGTCGGGGGTGGGAATGGCGCTGCGGATCCCTCTGCGTTCGCGGGCATTGGCCGGCCCGGGTGGGCTGCCGTCTCTCCTTTGCCGACTGGCCTCGCTTCTGGCCCCTTCTGAAGCGGTTGGCCAAGGGGATCCAGATCCAGTCCTGGCAAGGCGGCCTAGAAATCGGCTTTGCCAACCCGGCCTTGACGGGGCAGTGTCTAGGGCTGTTGGCGGCCCTCCCTCCCTCGCTGGCCCGCCACCTGCGCTTGACCTTCACCCACACCGGCTGGCACGGACAGGGATCCCTGCTGCTTTGCTTTCGCGCTTGGCGAGTGCTGGGGCCGGCCTTGGAATTGGCATGGCTCATCCTGCGCAGCAGCCGCTCGAGAATCCGATAGAACTCAGCAGCACTCTTTTGTACTCTTGCAGCAGCCTAACGGGCAGCAGCGGATCCCTTCCCATCTAGAGCCACTTTTGCTGGGGATCGACAGCTCAGCTTTAACGTAAGGTGCGGAATTCCCCACGGTCTATACGGTGGGGATGGATAGGACCCTCTGACTGATTCTGGATGTATTGCTTCACAATTTCTAGGGAGCAAATCATGCCAAAGCCTAGCCCCTCCTAATACACTTTATTGACCAGTATTTTGTTACAAACACTACGTGCAAGTGAATTCTAAACGTCAGCATCGCTTCTTAGTCTGCCATTCTCGATGCTACACTTACTGTGGCTTCGACTAAGTCACAAAAGGTGACTGAAACTGTACTGGTAATCAGGCGGCAGACCTTTCGGCTGTACCC
>NZ_JANSIZ010000138.1:0-2428 GCF_047462315.1 Synechococcus sp. H60.2
GCTGGGGGGAGAGGGCGAGGATCTGGAGAGGTTGGGCAAGATCCTACCCGTTTACCCCCTCTCAGAAGGGATCCCCGCCGATCTGGTGCGCAAAGCCGTCCAGCTTGCCCTGCCGGCAGCTGCCTTGGTGGAGGATCCCTTGCCGGAGCCCCTGAAGCGGCAGTTGCAGCTGTTGGACTTGCCCCTTGCCCTGCAGCAGATCCACTTTCCCAAGACGCAAGAGCTGCTGGCCCAGGCCCGGCGGCGGCTGGTGTTCGACGAGTTTTTCTACCTGCAACTTAGCCTCTTGCAGCGGCGGCAGCGCTACCGCGCCCAGGCCCAGGCTGTCCCCCGCTACCAGCCAGCTAGAGGAGAGCTCTTGGATCGCTTCTACCAAATCCTGCCCTTCCAGCTGACTGCTGCCCAGCAGCGGGCCATCGACGAGATCCTGGCGGATCTGCGGGATCCCTTGCCCATGAACCGCCTGCTGCAGGGGGATGTGGGATCTGGCAAAACTGTGGTGGCGGTGGCGGCTTTGCTGGCGGCCATCCAGTCGGGCTGGCAGACGGCCCTCATGGCTCCCACGGAGGTCTTGGCCGAGCAGCACTACCGCAAGCTGGTGGAGTGGCTCAGCCAACTGCAAGTGCCTGTGGAACTCTTGACCGGCTCCACACCCCCCGCCAAGCGGCGCGAGATCCTGCGGCAGTTGCAGACCGGGGAGCTGCCCCTAGTGGTTGGCACCCATGCCCTCATCCAGCCGGCGGTGCAGTTTCGCAACCTGGGCTTGGTGGTTATCGACGAGCAGCACCGCTTTGGCGTCGAACAGCGGGCTGCCCTGCAACAGAAAGGGGATCACCCCGATGTCCTGACCATGACGGCCACCCCCATCCCCCGCACCCTTACCCTGGCCCTGCACGGGGATCTGGATGTTACCCAAATTGACGAGTTGCCCCCGGGGCGCAAGCCGGTGCACACGGTGGTGGCTCGACCGGGGGATCGCCTGCAGGTGGTGCGGCTGATGGAGCGGGAGATTGCCCAGGGGCGGCAGGCCTACGTAGTGCTGCCTTTGATTGAAGAGTCCGAGAAGCTGGATCTCAAGTCCGCCATTGAAGAGCACCAGCGCCTGCAGGAGAAGGTCTTCCCCCAGTTCCGGGTGGGCCTGCTGCACGGGCGTCTGACCAGCAGCGAGAAGGACGTCGTCATAGAAGCTTTCCGCCGGCGGGAGCTGGATATCCTCGTCTCCACCACAGTGGTGGAAGTGGGGGTGGATGTGCCCAACGCCTCGGTGATGCTGGTGGAGCATGCCGAGCGCTTTGGCCTCTCCCAGCTCCACCAACTGCGGGGGCGGGTGGGGCGGGGATCCGACCAGGCCTACTGCATCCTGATGACGGGATCCCAAAGCGAAGAGGCCCTGCGCCGGCTAAAAGTCCTGGAGCAGTCCCACGATGGCTTTTTCATTGCCGAGATGGATCTGCGCTTCCGCGGCCCTGGGGAGGTGATGGGCACCCGCCAGTCGGGACTGCCCGATTTTGCTCTGGCCAGCCTCATGGATGACCAAGAGGTGCTGCAGTTGGCCCGCCAGGCAGCAGAGCAGCTCATTGCCCAAGACCCGGAGCTGCAGCAGTGGCCCCGCCTGCGTCGCATACTGGAAGAACGCCAGGCCCGTCTTTTGGGGCCGGCTTTGTTGACCTAACCTTGGTGCCTATGCCCCCTACTCCTGAAGAGCTGACGCTCCACGGCCTCTCCCCCCAGGAATATCACCAGATCCAGCAGCAACTGGGCCGGGATCCCAACCCCACCGAGCTGGGCATGTTTGGGGTGATGTGGTCGGAGCACTGCTGCTACAAGAACTCTCGCCCTCTGTTGAAAAACTTTCCCACCACAGGCGAGCGGGTGGTGGTGGGGCCGGGGGAAAATGCCGGCGTCATAGATTTGGGGGATGGGGACTGGCTGGCCTTTAAGATTGAATCCCACAACCATCCTTCAGCGGTTGAGCCCTTCCAGGGAGCGGCCACCGGCGTGGGAGGCATCCTGCGTGATATCTTTACCCTGGGCGCCCGTCCCATTGCCCTGCTCAACTCCCTGCGCTTTGGGCCGCTGACGGATCCCCGCAACCGCCGCCTCATGGCCAGGGTGGTGGAGGGGATCGCCCACTACGGCAACTGCGTGGGGGTGCCCACGGTGGGGGGGGAAGTGGCCGTGGATCCCTGCTACAGTGGCAACCCCCTGGTCAACGTCATGGCTCTGGGGCTGCTGGAGACGCCGGCGGTGGTGAAATCGGCAGCTCGGGGGGGGGGGTATGGGGTCTTGTAGGTGGGGGCCCCCCCCGGGCGGGCTCTACCGGCCCCTCCCCCGACCCCTCGCGCGCCGCGCCCCCCCGCCGTGGCCCGCGACCTTTTTCGACGCCCCTGAGTCTGAAGCGCACAGCGAACGCAAGTGTGGGTATAAT
>NZ_JANSIZ010000139.1:0-2235 GCF_047462315.1 Synechococcus sp. H60.2
TGTTTATACGCGACAGGCGCCGGGCGGGGGGTGAGGGCCAGCGCGGAGCGCTTGGGCCTACCGCCGTTCCAAAAAATCGCGGCGCAGATCTCGAATCTCCTGCCGCATCTCCCTCATCTCTTGGGCCATCTCGTCAGTGCGCCGTTCCAGAGCTTCAGTTCGGCGCTCCAGGGCATCCGTGCGGCGCTCGATAGCGCGGGTGCGCGCATCAAAGCGATCCATGGACTCGCGGAAAAACTGAGCCAGCATTGCCTGCCCTTCTCGCAGTTCTTGAATCAGAAGCTGCTGATTTTGTTGGACAAGACGTAGCTCCTGCTGGGCCGCTTGCAGCTCTTGAACAGCGCGGATCAGCCACTCTTCTTGTTCCGGAGTCATTATCAACTAGAGCGAGAGGATGCCAAGATCCTACCACCAACTCCCCTCTCCCTCAGGGAGAGGGGATGGGGGTGAGGGCTGCTCCCTCAGGGAGAGGGGCCGGGGGTGAGGGCAATGGAGAGTAGGGAACTCGAATCCCTGACCTCTGCGGTGCGATCGCAGCGCTCTACCAACTGAGCTAACTCCCCGTGGCTTTACCAGAATAACCCAAGTCCGCCGCCAAGATCTCCCCCGCCTGCAGCTCCAGCCCTGCAAAAACCTTCGAGGGCACCCGCTCGGATCCCTTCAGCTCCAGCAGGTCGTACCAGCCCTCGTGCAACAGCAGCAGGCTCACCTTCTCCTCCATCGGATCCACAATCCAGTACTCACCAATGCCCAAAACACAGTATTCCGCCCGTTTGGCTCGGTAGTCCGCCGCCCGGCTTGATTCGCTCACCACCTCCACCACCAACAGCGGCGGCGGATCCTCCAAGCGAATGAGAGCCTCTCGGGATCCCATCTCCTGCCACTGCTGCAGAGGCAGCACCACCACATCCGGGATCCGCACCGTATCCCAGCGATTGCCCCGCGGCGACTGGATCCCGATAGCCATCGACTGAGAAGTCCACGGTAGCCCCTGGCGCCGGATCTCAACTCGAAAAGCGGTATTGAGGAAATCCACAATCTGACCATGCCGTCCGGTTGGAAGGGCCATCGGCACCAACTCCCCCGCCACCAGCTCATAGCGGGTATCGCCGCCATCGGAATACTTGAGGTACTCTGCCAAACTCAGGCGAGCCGCTGTCGGCCCAGGAACGGATCCTATTGTCAAAGCCACAGCCGCCTCCAAAAGCCACTCTGCTGCCATCCTAACTCCCCTCTCCCTCAGGGAGAGGGGCCGGGGGTGAGGGTCATCCCTCAGGGAGAGGGGCCGGGGGTGTTCGCGCTAGCGGCGCGGAGCGCTTGGGCCTACCGCCGTTCCAAAAAATCGCGGCGCAGATCCCGAATCTCCTGCCGCATCTCCTTCATCTCTGCCGCCATCTCGTCGGTGCGGCGTTCAATAGCCCGAGTGCGCTCGTCAAAGCGCTCCAGCGCCTCGCGGAAAAACTGCGCCAGCCTCGCCTGCCCCTCGCGGACTTCCTGAATCAGAACCTGTTGATTCTGTTGGACAAGGCGCAGCTCCTGCTGAGCAGCCTGCAGCTCTTTTTGGGCAGCCTGCAGCTCTTGAACGGCCCGGATTAACCACTCTTCTTGCTCTGGAGTCATCGTCAAAAAGCTCAACAGAGGATAAGAAAACCCTACTCCCCTCTCCCCAAGGGAGAGGGATCGGGGGTGAGGGCTGGGAGAGGAGTCGGGGGTAGTCGCCTGCGGTGGCGCGGAGCGCTTGAGGCTGCCGGAAAGGAGCACCCAAAGCAAAAAACCCCTCTCCCCCAGGGAGAGGGGCCAGGGGTGAGGGATCGGAGGTGAGGGCCTCAGTACAGCGCCTCTTCTTGATGGGTGATGATGGTGCAGTCAGAAGTGGGGTAGGCCACGCAGGTCAACACATAGCCCTGCGCAATCTGATCGTCATCCAGGAAGGATTGATCGCTTTGATCCACCGTGCCGCTTACCAGCTTGCCGGCACAGGTCGAACAGGCCCCGGCGCGGCAGGAATAGGGCAGCTCGATCCCTTGCTCCTCCGCCACATCCAGAATGTACTCGTCGTCCGGCACATCGATGGTAACGTCCAAGCCCCGCTCTTCGTTGATCAACCGAACTTTGTAGACAGCCATCCTGCTTGGGTCTCCAGAAAAAACGTCCACTCCTCATCCTGCCACCCTTCTGCCCCGGATCAAGCACCATTTTTCAGAGAAATAGGTAGATCTCCCGGTTTTTTAGAGT
>NZ_JANSIZ010000140.1:0-2194 GCF_047462315.1 Synechococcus sp. H60.2
AGTGTACTGGGGAAAGGCTAAGCTTTGGCATGATTCTAAGTGCATTGTCTCATGCGGCGGTGCACCTCTAGAAATTGAAAAGGGGCGAGGTTAACCCTATGCGGCCAACGGAAGGTCGGCAACGGGCCATCATCGAGGCGGTGACGCCGGAAATCGACGGTGGGCGCTACGCCATCAAGCGAACGGTGGGGGAGTACGTGGTGGTGGAGGCGGACATCTTCGCCGATGGCCACGACCAACTCTCGGCGGTGCTCAGTTTTCGCCAGGCCGGGGCAACAGACTGGGAGGAGCTCTTCATGGAGCCCATCGGCAACGACCGCTGGCGGGCCCAATTTCAGGTCACACAAATTGGCCAAGCCTTTTACCGCATCTTGGCCTGGGTGGATCCTTTCCAAACCTGGCAGCAGGATCTGCACAAGCGGGTGGCTGCCGAGCAGGATGTGGCGGTGGAGCTGTTGATCGGGGCGGAGCTAGTGGAGCGGGCCGCCCAGGCTCAAAGCGGGGATCTGGCGGCAAAGCTGCGCAACTACGCCCAAATGCTCCGCCAAGGCGGGGATCCGGCTATCGAGATCGCCCTTTCCCCAACCCTGGGATCCCTGATGCAGCTCTACGGCGAGCGCCGCTTCGTCACCGCCTACCCGGAGCGACGGGTTTGGGTGGATCCGGAGAAGGCCCGCTTCAGCACCTGGTACGAGCTGTTTCCCCGCTCCTGTGGCCCTGACGAGCACACCCACGGCACTTTCCAGGATGTGATCGCTCGCCTGCCGCTGCTTGCCGAGATGGGCTTCGATGTGCTCTACCTGCCCCCCATCCACCCTATCGGGCGCACCTTCCGCAAGGGCAAAAACAACTCTATGACGGCAGAGCCGGAGGATGTGGGCTCTCCCTGGGCCATTGGCGGGCCAGAAGGCGGGCACAAGGCCATCCATCCGCAACTGGGATCCCTGGAGGATTTTCATCGCTTGGTGGCGGAGGCCAAAAAACTCAACATCGATATCGCCCTGGACATCGCCTTCCAGTGCTCGCCGGATCACCCCTATGTGAAAGAGCACCCGGAATGGTTTAGAAAGCGGCCCGACGGCACCATTCAATATGCGGAGAACCCGCCCAAGAAATATCAAGACATCTACCCCCTCGACTTTGAGACGGAAAACTGGCAGGCCCTCTGGGAGGAGTTAAAAAGCGTTATCGAATACTGGATCGACCAGGGAGTCACCATCTTTCGGGTTGATAATCCCCACACCAAGGCTTTTGGCTTTTGGGAGTGGTGCATCGGCCAGATCAAGGCCAAGCACCCGCAGACAATCTTTTTGTCTGAAGCCTTCACCCGCCCCAAACTGATGAAATCCTTGGCCAAGCTGGGCTTCACCCAGTCTTACACCTATTTCACCTGGCGCAACGACAAGTGGGGCCTGACGGAGTACTTCACCGAGCTCACCCAAACCCCGATGCGGGAGTACTATCGCCCCAACCTCTGGCCCAACACGCCGGACATTCTGAACGAGTTCTTGCAAAAGGGGGGACGCCCGGCTTTTATGCTGCGCCTCATCCTGGCGGCCACGCTGGGGGCCAGCTACGGTATCTACGGCCCCGCTTTTGAACTCTGCGAAAACCGTCCCCTCCGCCCCGGCAGCGAAGAGTATCTGGACTCGGAAAAATACCAAATCCGCCACTGGGATCTGGACACACCGGATAACTTGCGGCCTCTGATCGCGCAGGTGAACCGGATCCGACGGCAAAACCCGGCTTTGCAAAGCGACTGGAGCCTTGTGTTTCACCCCACCGACAACGAGGCCCTGATCTGCTATTCCAAGCGCACCTTTGATGGCAGCAACCGCATCTTGGTGGCGGTCAACTTGGATCCGTTTCACATTCAATCCGGCTGGGTCACCCTCAACCTGGGGGCTTTGGGTTTGGAACACTGGCAAACTTTCAAGGTGATCGACCTCTTGGACGGCCAGCAGTATTCCTGGCAGGGATCCACCAACTACATCAAGCTGGATCCCTGGACGATGCCAGCCCACATTTTTCTCATCGAAAGTTGAAGATCCCGACAACAGCAGTACAGTAAACTACCCGGCTCCGACCGCTAAGCGGTACGGAGCAGGCTTTAAGCACTACGCGCCGCTGACGCGAACGGTAGCCCTGCAGTTGGCAAGCCAACCACGGACCTCTAGGCCGGTTTACAGCGACC
>NZ_JANSIZ010000141.1:0-1970 GCF_047462315.1 Synechococcus sp. H60.2
GGCGTCCTGCTGGCCAGAGGCCTCCGCCATCAGGAAACTCACCCGCAGCGGCCCCGCCGTGTAGATGTCGGTGTCGGCAACCAGCTTCACATCCAGAGGGGTAGTGCTCTGGCGGAGATGCTGCACAACTTCCAAGAACTTCACCTGCGAGAATTCTCCGACAGTGCCGGTGATGGGATCCGAGAGGAGGCCTTCTGCCTGGGAGCGCTGATTGGCCTGGTTGAGGAGCTCTAGCAGCCGCTGTTGGATTTCGTTCTCGCTCAAGCCTGGCTGGATTACACCCTGCGCCAGCACAGATCCCCTGGCAAAGATACGCTGGTTGGGGTAGATCTGCACCAGCACGGGCACAGGCTCGCCCTTAAGCCGATTGGAGAGCGAAAGAATGCGCACCGCCCAGCTACCGGGTTCTTGTAGCTTTTCCAGGGCTTGGTCGGCCTCCTCGCGGCGGATGAGGATGGCGTTCTCCAGAGGGGGGATGGGTTGGGAGCCGAGGGCAAGGGCCCGCTGTTCTGCCTGGGCCAAAACTCGCTCAAACTGCCGCCGCACTGCCGCCGGCTCTGCCCCTGCTGGCGTTTGCACAACTCCTGTAGCCAGGACTTCTCCCGCCAGAATGGCCAGCTCTCCCCGTCGCAGCCGCACCGCTAACTGGTTGAGCTGCGCAATCTCCTGCTCAAGCTGCTTTTTTTGAGTTTCCAGTTGGCTCAGGGCCCCCTGCGCCGTATCCAGAGAGCGCTCCAGTTGATCCCGATCCAGTTGCAGAGCCTGCTTTTGCGACTCCAGATCGGCAATCATCTTTCGGGCCGCCTCCACCTCTGCCTTCACCGCCTCCAACTCTGCCTGGGCCCGCTCCAGGCTGGGCTGCACTTGGTCCAGTTGCTCGTTGGCTGCCGCCAGCTTCGCCTCTGCCTCTTGCCGCTCTTGTAGCGCTATGGCCAGTTGCTCCCGGACTTCGCTCAGGCGGGTCTGGGCTGCCGATTGCTGACTGCGAAATTGGTCGAGATCCAGCTTAAGGCGGTCTCGCTCGGCTCTGAGAGTGGCATTCTCCCCTTCCAGCAGAGCTTTCTGGCGGTTGAGGGCCCGCAGCTCCTGCTCCGCCTGGGCAATTTGGTTGGTGTAGCTGAACAGGGCTTCCGAAAGAGAGCGGTTGAGGAGCAGCAGCGTGCCCAAGGTCAGCGCCGAGATGCTCACGCCGGTAATCACGGCTACCAAAACGGCCGTGTGGCGGGGACGCAGGTTAAACCAGGTGAGGCGCTTTTTGCCAATCCGATACCCGACCCGATCCCCGACAACGGCAATCAGGCCACTGACAAACAACATGTAAAGGATCAGCAGTACGCCTTGCATAGACCGGGATCCCTGCCATGGAAATCTTAGCAAGGTTACTGCGAAGATTTGGGAAGTTGGGGGCAGGCCGAGCCAGAGAAGTGCGGCCCTGGTATAAACTACTCCACCGCAAAGGCGGATAGGGTTTAAGGACTTGATCCCGCTGACGCGAACAGTAGCCCTGAAGCAGGCTCGCTTAGAGAGCAAGCCAGCCACAAACTTCCAGGCGTGTTTATAGAACGCCCCAAAAGTGCGGTAGCCCTTGCACCGTTCAAGTCAGTGTCACCCCTCCAAGCGCAATGCCCACAAGAAAATTTCTTACCCTCCCTATAAGACTTGCCTAACTCTGGGTGGATGCGCAGACACATGAGCCCCTTGAGACCGCAAAAAGGCTTCCACCTGCTCAGCTAACATCCGTTTAGAAATATCAACGCTGAATCAGTCCCAATGCCCACCTCGAGAAAATGGGTTTCAGGAGTGGTTGCCCCTGCCGCCAAGAGGGCATCGGCGATCTCTTCCTCTACGGCGAAGGGAAAGCTGCGGGTAGCACCGTAAAAGTCGGCAGCTCGATCAACGTAAGGCGCGGGATTCCCCACCCGGGTGGGGAGGGATAGCGCCTCCTGACTGATTCTGGATATATCGCTTCA
>NZ_JANSIZ010000142.1:0-1707 GCF_047462315.1 Synechococcus sp. H60.2
TCTCCGGCCTGGGGCCGGTGGTTCACCCTTCCCCCAGGGATCGCTGGATTGGCGAAGGGGAGAGCCGGCGGCTTTGGCAGCGGCAGGCGGGGCTTTTCGATGGCCGCGAGCAGCTCAACGCCACCGAAACCGTCAAGCGGGCCCTGGACAAGGTGTTGCCGGAGCTCTTTCCCAACCTCGATGAAGACAAGATTGCCGCTTCCTACCCCGATCTCACCGCCGGTGTGGCCGGCTACCTGAAAACCCACGGGCGACGGGAGCAGGAGCACTTGGAGCAAGCCTGCCGGGCCGTTGAGGCCATCCACCCCGGCATTCGGGAAGTGCTGCGGGAGATGCGCGGCAAGTGGGGGATCCCGTGGGCCGACCAGCAGAACCTACGCTACCACCCGCGGCTGCTCAACGCCGGCTGGCTGGTGGAAGACCTGGAAGTAGACGCAGCAACCCAGAAGCGCTGCCGCCAGGAGATAGAAGCCACCCTCAGCCGCTACTACCCCAGCATCAACCCCGCCAGTTGGTACGTGCTGGCCGCCGGCGATGGCGACGACATGGGCCAGTGGCTGAGGGGGGAGAAGATGCGACCCTACTACGACTACCTACCCCAGCCGCTGCAGCGCCTAGCCGATGGCTGCAAAGACACCATTGGCCAGGTCATCAACTCCGAGGAGCTCGACCAGGTCAAGGATGCCTTCGGCGAATTTGTCAAAAACAGCCGCAAGCGCATGGGCCCGGCCACCCACAGTGCCCTCAGCCGCGCCCTGTTGGATTTTTCCGGCCAGTTGGTGCCCTACCTCACCGAGCAGCGCTACGCCGGCAGGCTCATCTACGCTGGGGGAGACGACGTTTTGGCCTATACCAACCTCTGGGAGTGGGATGGCTGGCTCTGGGACATCCGCCAATGTTTCCGCGGCGGCGAAGACGACTGGCGGGAGTTCGCCAACGAAGGGGACTACTGGCAGTGGCAAAAGGCGCAGTTGCCGCCTGGCCTCAGCCGCCGCCCTCTTTTTACCCTGGGATCCCTGGCCAGTATTAGCTTTGGTGTGGTGATTGCCCACCACTCGGTGCCCTTGGCCATTGCCCTGGAAAATCTCTGGGAGGCAGAAAAAGGCGCCAAAGGGCAGGCCTATGCCCATGGCAGCCCCAAGGACAGCGTCCAGGTGCGGGTACTGTTTGCCAACGGCAACCAACTGGTGGGCACCAGCAAGTTCGACACCTTCGACAAGTGGAAAGACCTGCTGGATTTTGACTGGAAGTTGCTGGGCCAACAGCAGGATCAAAGCTCGCTGTTTGAGCAGGCTGCCCAGCTCTGGGAGCAGCACCCCGCCCCCAGCTTGGAAGCTGTGCCCGATTGGGCTCGCTTGTTCTGTAGCCGCCGGGATCTCTTTGGCGGCGAAAGCGAGCAGAGGGATCGCTTCCAAGCCAAGCTAATCGAGTTTATCCAGCACTTTTGGCAGCACAGCCTGCCCGCCCAGCCGGCAGCCTGGGATCTGGCCATCAAAAACTGGTTTAAGCTAGCGGCCTTTGTGCTGCGCAACCGCACCGTGAAATTGGGGAGGAACGGTCGATGAGTTGGTTTGTGCTCTCGCCTTTGGATGTGTGGATGTTTCGCGATGCCAGGCCCTTTGCGCCGGGGGAGCGGGCCTGGGCCACCAGCGGCTTTCCGCCCAGCGGCCACACCCTGGCCGGAGCCCTCCTGGCCCACCTGGGCCC
>NZ_JANSIZ010000143.1:0-1678 GCF_047462315.1 Synechococcus sp. H60.2
GCTCTGCGAGCGCCTCGCCAAATCCCGCAAAGGCCGATTCTTTCGTTGACCCGCTCGATGCCTTGCCCCACAAGGCTTTCAGGCCTCTTGCCCCCCTTCTTCTAGGCCCTTTTTCGCCGTCTTCGACCGACCCCCTCGCAAATGGGTCTTGCATTCCTTGCCCCACTTGGGTTTAATAGGGGTAGTGTTCCCCCTTCGGGGGGATCCCTAGAAATTGGAAACACATTGAAGGAGCCGGCCAGCGAGGTGGTGTGGCTGTAGTTCCCCCTTCGGGGGGATCCCTAGAAATTGGAAACTTGACGTGGGGCCTTTGCAAGGCGAACGCTACCTCGGTTCCCCCTTCGGGGGGATCCCTAGAAATTGGAAACTCGACAATGTCGCCCAACCAGGCGACGGCAGTGAGGTTCCCCCTTCGGGGGGATCCCTAGAAATTGGAAACTAGAGCGAGTAGCCTTCGAGGAAGTAGACGGGGTCGCCCCGGTTCCCCCTTCGGGGGGATCCCTAGAAATTGGAAACCTACCTGATCAAGTAGGGTCTCGGTCGAGGAGGTTATAATTGTTCCCCCTTCGGGGGGATTCCTAGAAATTGGAAACTAGGGCCCTTAATAGAGGGCGTTTCATTTTGGTTATAACGTCTAGTTCCCCCTTCGGGGGGATCCCTAGAAATTGGAAACAGGAAAGCTCGTGCAACCGGGCGGACTGTCCAAGTGTGGAGTTCCCCCTTCGGGGGGATCCCTAGAAATTGGAAACACCTGGTAGATTACGGACAGCCCGATTGATTTACAGAGGGCCGTAACGTTCCCCCTTCGGGGGGATCCCTAGAAATTGGAAACCAACACGGAGTCTCCTGTGGAGGGATTTGTTCTTTCTTGGACGTTCCCCCTTCGGGGGGATCCCTAGAAATTGGAAACTGCACCATGACCGGCAGCAGACCCGACAAAACGTCAGTGTTCCCCCTTCGGGGGGATCCCTAGAAATTGGAAACTTAACCTGACGACAGACATTTCTTCCTCCTATGAACTTGTGTTCCCCCTTCGGGGGGATCCCTAGAAATTGGAAACCCCAGACAGCCGGCGAATTGTGAGATGGGAGTGGGTAAGTTCCCCCTTTGGGGGGATCCCTAGAAATTGGAAACTGGTTCCAGGTCTTATCCAGCTGACAAAGAACCACTAGAAGTTCCCCCTTCGGGGGGATCCCTAGAAATTGGAAACAAGATAAAATGTCTACATTGGCTTGGCTGCAGTTAGTCCTTACGACGTTCCCCCTTCGGGGGGATCCCTAGAAATTGGAAACCTACAATGGCGGACGACGAGAGCGACACCGCCAACAAGCGGTTCCCCCTTCGGGGGGATCCCTAGAAATTGGAAACAGCCAATAGCTCCCGTCGCTTAGGAGCATAACGCAGGAGGAGAAGTTCCCCCTTCGGGGGGATCCCTAGAAATTGGAAAGCTCTCGAGGCCCTCAATCTCTCCGTTGGCTGCATAGTAGGTAAAGTTCCCCCTTCGGGGGGATCCCTAGAAATTGGAAAGCCTCCCGCCAGCGTCAACTCATCAGCCGTAACGACGTGGTTCCCCCTTCGGGGGGATCCCTAGAAATTGGAAACGAGAAGGGCTATGGTGCTAAGCCAAGCCCTTCTTTCTTTCGGTTCCCCCTTTGGGAGGATCCCTAGAAATTGGAAA
>NZ_JANSIZ010000144.1:0-1517 GCF_047462315.1 Synechococcus sp. H60.2
GGCAGCGGCAGATGTTTATAAGAGACATCTCACCCCCAGCCCCTCTCCCTGAGGCACCCTCACCCCCAGCCCCTCTCCCTGAGGGAGAGGGGAGCTAGGGATCAAGGCAGGGGGCCGGGGTTATCCCCCCAGGGGGGCTTGGTGAAGGACAAGCGGCAAGCTAACCTAAGAGACTCGGGCAGATTGGGGAAAGCGCGGTGCAAATCCGCCACTGTGACGCAACTGTGATGGGATCCCTCCCTCAGCCAGAACACCCACCTGCCCTTGTCCTGTACCCCTTGCGATTCACAAGGAACGGAGTTTTTTGTGTTGAATACCCTCCCTGTTTCCCCTCCCCTTGCGGTTGGGCAGTTTCCTTCTCCTCCATTGCCCCTCTTGCTCATCGGCCATGGATCCCGCGACCCGGAGGGGCAGCAAGCCTTTCTGGAGTTGGCCCAAGCGTACCAATCCCTCACCCCCCAGCGGCCGGTGATCCCTTGTTTTTTGGAGCTGGCGCAGCCGAGCATCGCCCAGGGGGTGGAACAATGCTTGGCTCAAGGGTGGCAGGAGATCGTGGCCCTGCCGCTGTTGTTGTTTGGAGCGCGCCACAACAAGTTCGACGTGACCGTGGAGTTGGATCGCCTGCAGGCCCTCCACCCGCAGTTGCGCATCCACTACGGGGGGCCGCTGGGGATCCGCATCGAGATCTTGCAACTGCTGCGAGACCGCTTGGCCGCTTTGCTGGCTGCCCAACCGCGGCAGATCCCAGGGGCGGAAACGGTGTTGCTGTTTGTCGGTCGCGGCTCCAGCGATCCCGAAGCCAACGCCGAAGCCTGTAAGCTGGCCCGGCTGCTCTGGGAAGGGTCGGGGTTGGCCGCCGTAGAGATCTGCTTTATCGGCATCACCCATCCCCGCCTGCCGGTGGGTTTGGAGCGGGCCTTGTCCTGGCAGCCGCGCCGGGTGATCGTGCTGCCCTATTTTCTCTTCACAGGGGTGCTGGTGAAAAAAATCGAGGCGGCGGTGCAAGAGCGGCGACGCCAATACCCCCAGATCGAGTGGCTGATGCTGCCGGAGTTGGGTCTTGTGGATACGGTGTTGCACAGCCTGCAGCAACTGGAGCAGGAAGCCCTCCAGGGCCAAACCCCAATGAACTGCCACCTCTGCAAGTTTCGCCTGGCGGTGAGCGCAGAGCTGGGAGTGGGGCATACCCATCACCACGACCATCAGGATCACCCTCACGCGCAGGGATCCCATCACCACCACCATCATCATGACCATCATTCCCATGGGCAGGGATCCCATCACCATCCCCACAACCACGGCCATGCCCCCGCAGCGGCTGCGGATCCCTGGGCTCAGTTAGAGAATTACCACCAACGGGCTTGGCAAGTGCCTTAACGTAAGGTGCGGAATTCCCCACCGTCTATACGGTGGGGATGGATAGCACCCTCTGACTGATTTTGGATGTATTGCTTCACAATTTCTAGGGAGCAAATCATGCCAAAGCCTAGCCCTTCCCAATACACTTTATTGACCAG
>NZ_JANSIZ010000145.1:0-1129 GCF_047462315.1 Synechococcus sp. H60.2
CCTCACCCTCACCCAGATCAAAACCCTGGAAGAAGTCTTCTATAAACAGCTCCTCTCCCAGCACCACCAGCGCATCCAGTACCCCGTACCAGCCCCAGCCCCAGCAGTAACTAACTAACCACGCCACCAAGCGACCACCCCTTCCATAAAGCTGTCCTAAACATATGACGAGCGGCCGGGTACGCTCCCCAACCTTATCCCAGACTTCTTCTTAAGATCTGTTCTGGCATAAGGCCGTTTGGAATGGGGGATGGGCGTACCTTTGAGTCATGAAGCTCTACACGCGTGGTGGGGACGCAGGAGAGACGAGTCTACTGGGGCCGGGAAGGGTTTCTAAGGCTGACCTGCGCGTCGAAGCCTATGGGAGCCTGGACGAGCTCAACGCGTATATCGGCCTTATAGCCCTGGAAGCCCCCGAATCGCATCAGCCCCTCCTGCGAAAGGTTCAAGAATGGCTTTTCACGCTGGGCTCGCACCTGGCGGCCGGTCGCACCGAAAAGTCTGTGCCCCTGCCGGCTTTTCCCGAAGATAGCATTACGATGCTGGAGCGAAGCATTGATGAAATGATGGAGTTTGTGCCGCCCATGCGGTATTTTATTTTGCCGGGCAGCTGCCTATCGGAGGCGCATGTGCAGATAACCCGGACGGTGTGTCGGCGGGCAGAGCGGCGCGTAGTGGCGCTCCATGAAGCAGAGCCGGTGCCTGCGATATTCCTCGCTTTTCTCAACCGGCTTTCGGACTGGCTTTTTGCATATGGGCGGTACCTGACGCATCAGCTGGGGGTGGCGGAAATACCCTGGCGGCCAGAGAAATAGGATCTTTCTGCGGGCGCAAGCACGATGGCCGACTAATACCAACTTCGGTCATATACGCTCTTTTCGGCTGGCGGCCAGCTACAAACTCCTCCTTTGACTTATACCAATCTGATTCAAATAAGATCTTAATCATTTGGGTAAAGCCCGGAAAGCCTCCCGGATATACGCCCACCCCACCAGCGTGGAAAGCCGACCCTCCGCCTCTAACCACCGGAGCACCTCCTCCACCGCCGCCTCCTTCGCCTCTACACTCCCATACATCCGCCCCTCCACATACCGCCGAACTTCCTCAAACACCCGCTCCACCAGATTCA
>NZ_JANSIZ010000146.1:0-1090 GCF_047462315.1 Synechococcus sp. H60.2
TTTTTGCCGTCTTCGACCGACCCCCTCGCAAATGGGTCTTGCATTCCTTGCCCCGCTTGGGTTTAATAGGGGTAGAGTTCCCCCTTCGGGGGGATCCCTAGAAATTGGAAACCGATGTCATGGGGCGACCCCTCCGCCTCCAGGTCGAGCCGGGTTCCCCCTTCGGGGGGATCCCTAGAAATTGGAAACCTTAGGTGTCCTTCCCCAAAACCGCTGGGGCCGCGGGCGTTCCCCCTTCGGGGGGATCCCTAGAAATTGGAAACTTCTAGTCTGAGTTCGAGCTCGTTCATGTTTTCCTCCTAGGATGAAGTTCCCCCTTCGGGGGGATCCCTAGAAATTGGAAACGTCAACGGCGAACCCGCCCTTGGCGTCTGGACGAACCTACTCGGGTTCCCCCTTCGGGGGGATCCCTAGAAATTGGAAACAAGAAACACTCTACAAAATCAAATTAAGCCAACCCTAGTTCCCCCTTCGGGGGGATCCCTAGAAATTGGAAACGTGACCTGTAGACCTGTTTCATTAGCCTTCTCCCAAAGTTCCCCCTTCGGGGGGATCCCTAGAAATTGGAAACTTGGGAAGTCTCTTTCGCCTCCAGGTGAAATCAAGCACCTGCAGTTCCCCCTTCGGGGGGATCCATAGAAATTGGAAACTTCAACAGCTTGCTGTAGCTGCATTGCTGGATATCGTTCCCCCTTCGGGGGGATCCCTAGAAATTGGAAACATATTGCCTGGGTGATAGGTTAATCTGATGATGAAACCGGTTCCCCTTCGGGGGGATCCCTAGAAATTGGAAACAGTAAGCAGGGAGTTGAAATAAGTACGTCAACGTTGGGGTTCCCCTTCGGGGGGATCCCTAGAAATTGGAAACTTGCGTGTCAGCAACTGCAGACGGGGGAATTGCCCGGTCAAGGTTCCCCTTCGGGGGGATCCCTAGAAATTGGAAACACGTCAATCACTTGGCCTACGTTAACACCTGGGTAGTGTGGTTCCCCCTTCGGGGGGATCCCTAGAAATTGGAAACAACGCCGCCGGGGGTGGTTTCGCTGCCGCCGTAGTGGGTGAGATCCCCCTTCGGGGGGATCCCTAGAAA